>JANTGB010000001.1 GCA_024763115.1 Desulfobulbaceae bacterium
GGTATGGTTTTTTATAAGTCAGGTAAGCGACCGGAGGGAGACTCCGGAAGATTTTCGTGATCAGACCGGCGCAGCATACTGGTGCTATGTAAGACAGACTGATCGCGGAGGTAAGCACCCTTAAAAACAGGGCATAAACTTCGACTCCGAATATGCGGCGCCCTGTGAACAGTTACCTTTGACATAAATTACTTGCCTCTACTGTTAAAGGACTTAATCTGTAAATATTCGGCTTTTATGAAAAACCTGCAATAATCCAGTACTGAAATATTTGGCTAGTGCCTTATACTCGTTCATTCGAGTCAGCGAAACGTACCAAGAGCCTGTCCGTGAATAGGAATCCGGCTGCAAAGCCGGAAAAAGTGGCCCATTTTTCCGCTATTTTTCCTTAAATAGCCCAGCTATTCGCGGAAAATGGTAACTACTCATGGGGTAAGCATCTTAATTTAGCTAACCACCATAATTGTAGCTGTTTACTGGATGTACGACTTCCCAAAGCCCTTCTTGTAGACGTTCGCTTTTCACTATCCGACTACAATACCTTGTCTCACCTTCTTCTTTTGTGTTTTCGGTTAAGAACTTAATTGAGTGTCGGGAGTTCAGCAGGTAAAGTGGACAAGTTCAACATTAAGAAATGTCAATAACACCTATATAAATTGGTTTGCCTGGATAAAACTCCTGCCATTTTCCGGCAGCGATTACTCCCAACTCAAACGATGTTTTTGCTTCATCAATTTGCACATGTGGACTGATTTTTGTCTTGGGCGGCACATAAAAAGTAATTATCGGTATGCCGGCTTCCTGGGCCATCTTTATGCCGGCATCAAGAACCTCAGGTTCTAATGTGTGATACATTATCCCATCTACTTTTTGTTGAATAAAGGTTGCAACCGCATCAAGAGCTACTTCAGAATTAAAATTCCCGTCAATCACCTTAACTTTGGCTCCATATTTTTCCTTTGCTTACTTGATCACATGCCGCACATCAGCACGATGATATCCGGACTCCAGTGTAATGGGGATTTTACCAATCACAATCTCTTCTGCATGGAGATTTGTAACATGCAAAACAACTATAAATGCAATGATCTGCATGAGTAATATGATTAAATATTCCTGTTTCAACATTATGTATCAATCCTTACCATTATAATGGTATTAATATTTTCTCTAAAAAAATATTATCACAAAAATCGCTGTATGCAAAATTGCTATTTTAGACAAAATGTGCCCATCCTAAGAGTTATAGTCGAATCCGGCGTATGGGCGATTAAAAAAAAATGACATATCCTGTTGGTTGATCACTCCCACGAGCACAACCAACTCAGGAGGAGACAGCAACCATCACTTATTGTGTCTGCTTTTATGTCTACGATTTTATCAGTTTCGTACCAAACACCGAAAAAATAATCAGTGATATTATATTTTAACATTTTACGAATGATCAGCAAAATTCAAGAAAACGCGGCTGTACTGGCTACCTCGTCCGAACAGATATCCTCTACTTCGAATGATGTTTCAACTGCGGCTGACCAGACCATTGATAAGGCAGAAAATGTTACCGGGGCTTCGGGTGAAGTTAATTCAGGAGTTCAGGGGGTTGCCGCCACAGCCGACCAAATGGCGCAAAATATGCGTCAGGTGGCCGGCGCTGTGAAGGAAATGTCAGCCAGCATGCAGGAAGTAGGCGCTAATGCCGGAGAAACTTCTCATGTTATTACTGATGCCCTGACCAAGGCAGGTGAAGCCAATGAGGCCATTACAGTATTAAATGAAGATGCCGTGAAAATAGGCGAGGTTACCGGGACAATCAACGATATAACCGATCAGACCAAGCTGCTGGCCTTGAATGCCACCATTGAGGCGGCCCGGGCCGGTGAGGCCGGTAAAGGATTTGCCGTGGTGGCCAACGAGGTCAAGGAGCTGGCCCGTCAGAGTTCCGAGGCAGCCCAGGATATCGGCAACCGGATCAGCGGCATACAGCAGAATACCAGAAGTGTCATGGCTACCATTGCCGGGGTTACCGAGGTTATTTCCAAGGTCAACGAGGCATCCCAGGGCATTATTAAGTCAGTGGAGGAACAGGCCGTTGTTGCCAATGAAATAGCCGGTAACGTGGCTCAGACCAATGATGGGGCCATCAATATTGAAAAGACTATTGCCCGGTTGTCCAAAGACATTGAGAACATTTTTGCCAATATGAGCGATCTTACCACTCTGACCAGGGACAGCGGCCGGGGGGTGCATCAGGTTACCGGGGCCGCAGACAGTCTTTCCGGTCTGGCATCACAGCTGGAAAAGCTGGTGGATTCATTTCAGTTACCCCAGGAGGTTGTCCGAAAATAGCGAACCTACTGAAAAATCGGATAAATTAGCCCATTTTTCGCTACGGCTTCTATTCTCGGACAGCCTCCCAGGACAGAGAAATCCGCTGGGAAAAGGCTTGACAATAACTCCGAAAACCCTAATGGCGAAAATCCGTTAAAACAGTATCATTTACCTAACCGTTCACCAGAGAGTAAATCTTTACAATATTCTAACTACTCATGGGGTAAGCGCCTAATGAGTGCAAACTGGAGTATTTGTAACTGCTCGGAGTCTGCGCTTACCTGCAGGGTGCAGGTAAGCGACCGGAGGGAGACTCCGGGAGATTTTCGTGATCAGGCCGGCGCAGCATACTGGTGCAATTAAAGACAGGCTGATCGCGGAAATATGCGGTGCCCTGTGAGCAGTTACTTTAATTGTTAATTGACTAAGAGCCATAAATCATTCAGAATGATTCTTATGGATCTATCTCCTCCGCAAACATTCCGTATCCTGCTGATCGACGATCACCCAGTCAATATCCGTCTTCTGCAAATTACTCTGGAAAGAGAAGGATATACGGTTTTCAGCGCTGATAACGGGCCGGAAGGCCGGCGGATAGCCGAGACCCAATCCCCTCATCTTATCCTTCTTGATGTTCATATGCCGGGTGAAAATGGCTTTGAGACAATCACCAGACTGAAGGAAAACTCCTCTACCGCTGCCATTCCCATCATTTTCCTGACTGCAAATGACGAAACCGAATCCAAATTGAAAGGATTTGACTTAGGCGCAGTTGACTACATTGTTAAACCTTTTCATTCCAGGGAAGTTCTGGCCCGGATCAGGCTTCATCTAAAGATATTCATGGCCACCAATATCATAATAAACACTCAGGCCGAAAAATTGCGACAGATTCAAAATGCCCAGTCAGCCATGCTGATCCGGCCTGAGGACCTACCCGAGGCAAATTTCGCTGTCTATTATTCTTCCCTGCTTGAGGCAGGTGGAGATTTTTATGATGTTATCCGTATATCTGAACAGATATTTGCTTACCTGGTTGCCGATGTTTCCGGGCATGATATCGGCACAAGTTTTATAACCGCAGCCATGAAGGCTCTGCTCAAACAGAATGCCACCCTGGTATACAGCCCGGTTGAAACCATCAGCATGATAAATAATGTTCTTCTGGAAATACTCCCGGCAGATAAATACCTGACCTTGACTTATCTCCACCTGAACACAAAAAAGAAAATGACCCTGGTGGGCGGCGGTCATCCGCCTGTTCTTTATCTTCCTGTCCATGACAAGGGCAGGTTAATTGATCTTGGCGGCGATCCGGTGGGCATATTCAATGATGCCGTCTTCAGCAAACAGGAAATTGCAGTCAGCCGGGGCGACCGTTTTTTTGTTTATTCCGATGGTCTGCTGGAACGACCGGACACAGGAAAAGTCTGGACAGCGGCAACGGATGAGCTTCTGTTTATAGCTGAGGAATTAAGGGGAATTTCCATTAAGGAGGCTGCGGATAAAGTAAATGAACTGTTTAACCAAAAGCATGAACCACCTGAAGACGATATTGTTATAATGGCTATTGAGATTTAAAATGTTCTCCGTAACCAAAACAGCAACTCAGCTGCAATGCGTTTTTTCTTCCAGCCTGGAATTGGTGGACAGGGCTCTTGTTGAAGCAAGAAAATTTATGTCCTCCCGGCAGAATAATATCAAAGAATTTGAATTTCGCCTTGCTCTCCGGGAGGCGTTGAACAACGCGGTGATTCACGGCAACCACCGGGACGAGGCACTGCAGGTCGTCTTAACCATGGAATGTGATGATCAGTCGTTGGAGATAACCGTGGCTGACCAGGGGCCGGGATTTGCCTGGCTGGAAAAACTTAAACAGGGCAGCGCCAATCCCGGTCAACCAGGCGGAAGAGGAATTATTATAATCCGGTCGTCCGGTTTCTCAATATCCTACAATAAATCAGGCAACATCTTGAAACTAACTCGCTTTCCCCAGGACCCGGCTTGAAAAAAGAGGCCTATGGCAGCTTGGCTGATTATCGCCTGCAGGCGATAAATTGTTTAAACAAAGGCTTTAAGCGCCTGAAACTCTTACTTGATTCTAAATTGCGCGACCTCTTTCTGCAATTTAACTGCCAGGGAAGAAAGTTCGTTTGAGGCGCCTTTAATGCCGTTAGCCCCGCTTGATGTCTCCTGGGCTATATTGCTTACTCCATGGATATTCTTTGAAATATCTTCAACTCCCTTTGCCGCTTCCTGAACACTGTTAAGTACTTCCTTTTCAATATTGTTAGCTAATTCCTGAACAGCCACAGTTGTATTTTTTGTTCCCTCAGCGCTTAGGGTCATGGTTTGCGATACTTCATTGGTGGTTGCGGTTTGTTCCTCTACAGCAGCAGCAATGGTTGATGTTATTTCGTTAAGTTTTTCATTAATTTCGGTTGATTTGTTTATGTTTTTGACGACATCACCGGTTTGTTTTTGTACATCTTGTATCTGGCCGGCGATTTTTGTTGTGGCATCTGAGGTTTGTTTGGCAAGGTCTTTAACCTCGTTGGCAACAACAGCAAATCCTTTGCCTGCCTCTCCTGCCCGTGCTGCCTCTATAGTGGCATTTAAGGCAAGAAGTTTTGTCTGCTCGCTTATCTCGGTGATGATCTCAATAACCTTGCTGATATCAGCAGCTGACTGAGTAAGTGTGGACATCTTGTCAGTTGATTCTACACTGGCCTGGCTTGACAGCTGGGCCTGTTCTGATGCCATGGCGCAATTTGCCGCCACTTCCTGGATAGAAGATGACATTTCGGCAATTGCGGTAGAAACATTGACGATATTATTTGACATTTCTTCAGCTTCGGTTGATATTTCCTTAATGTTTGTTGTCATCCTTTCAGCAGTGCCCTGGACGGTCTGCATATTAGCGCTGATTTCTTCTGAGGCAGCGGCAACAGCGCCTGACTGGGATGTTAATTCCTTAGCGCCTATAGTCATTTGAGATGATGTTGCAGAAAGTTCCTCTGAAGCAGCGGCAACCTGCGAACTGTTTTCGCTGATGGTAGAAAACATTTTGCGTAACTGTTTTGTCATTTTATTTAAAGCTGCTGCCATTTGTCCTGCTTCATCTTTTTGATTTATGGCAAGCTCACCGGATAAATCTCCCCCTGCAATATCTTCTGCAAAGCTGGTAGCTTCAGCCAATGGCCTGGCAATCTGACCGGCAATTAAAAAGGCAACAACTGCCATAATCGCAGCCAGAATAACAGCAGCCACAATTACCTTGAAAATAATTTCATTTATGGGCTTTAAAATTTCAGCTTTATCTATTTCCACCAGGATCGCCCATTTTATATCAGGCAAATGAAGGGGAGCATAGGCTGAAAGGACAGGGTTACCATTATAGTCGATGATAATATGACTTGCTTTTTTGCCGCCCAGGGCATTATGGGCCGCTTCAGTGTCTACTTTTCCAGTGGCAGGATTGGCAAAAGAGGCAGTTACGGTGTGATTTTTCGGGTCAAGAAACGAATCAGAGCGCATAAGCAGGTCAGGGCCAACCAGATAACTCTCACCTGTTTCTCCCATGCCTGTACGTTCCTTCATTATTTTATTAATGGCCTCAATAGAGAGTTGCAGAGCAACGACAGCAACTATCCGACCATTTTCCCTGATCGGTGCAGCGATAAACTGGGCCGGGGCATTATTTGATGGAGCATAAGGACTGGTATCGGACAGGGCGGTTTTACCCTTGCTGGCCTGCAGCCAGACATCTTTCAGTGATGAGTCTATTTCACTTGCCCGCTGGCCGAAATCAGCCTCCTTGGTGACTGTAAAACTTGTATCACCATGATCAGGAGAGAGAAGAAAGATGTCATAGTAAGAATATTGCTCCATGTAATATTTAAAAAAATCAAAATATTTATCATGAACTTTTTTATAGGCCTGAGGTGCATCATATTTTTCGTTTGTATGGCCTTTAAATTTACCGCCCCTGGCACCGCCACCTGCCTCAAAAGCAGCATCCAGATCTTTGAAAGCCTGTAAGACATAAGGATCGTTGGCTAACACCTTGATATCACCAAGACGTTCATTAAAAAATGAAGTGATCTGTTTTCCCTTAATGGTTCTGATGGCTTCAAGTTGATGGTAAGAGCCCGCCATTAAAGCCTTGCCTGCCAGTTGTATAGCAATAAAACAGGCAATAGCCAGGGGAACGATTGCGGCAATAATAAACAGTGAAATAAGTTTTGGCTTAAGGCTGATATTTTTAAGTGAAGGCATATTTTCTCCCTGGTAAAAAGTATATTTATTGAAAATTATGCGGTGGTAATTTTATAAATGTCAAGAAAAAAATGATAATTTTTATTATCAGATTTTTACCTTGGACAATGGCCGTAAGCGCCTGAATCGCGCTTACCTCTTTGCGTGAGTCGTAAGGTAGAATTAAAGTCTGACAACAAATATATTTTTTTGTTTGACTTGAAAAAAAGAAAAATTATACACTGTTTAGTGTTTACAAGGGTAGTTGCGGTGGGGATAAACTTACCAGACGAACCAAAGGAACCAAGAGAACTTATGAGTTATATCGAAAGAAAAAATGGAGTAGTTGTCGTCAAGCCCGGCGTTGACATTATCGCCTCACAATGTGCTTCTCTAAAAGAGGAATTACTGCAAATCCTTAAGGATGGCGAAAAAAAAATTATTATTGATCTTCAGGACATCCAGATGATCGATTCCTCAGGAATCGGACTGCTGATATCCACCCAGAACAGCCTGAAGGACAGTGGTGGTGAAGGAATTGAATTAATAAATATTTCTGATGATATCCATAAACTGTTTATAGCTATGCGGCTTGATCAACATTTTAAAATGTAATTTCCACAAAATCATCATTTTCTAGGGAAATGACCATGGCAATGATAGAAGATGAAGAAACCCTGTTGGCCTTTATTGAAGAGTCACTGGAACATATGGATGGTATTGAGTCTGATCTTCTCACAATTGAAGAAAACGGTGAAGATATTGACGAGGATCTGGTAAACAAAGTTTTCCGGGCAGTCCATTCAATTAAGGGAGGGGCCGGTTTTCTGGGCCTGGAACGGGTCAAGGAAGTCGCCCATGCGGCCGAGAATCTCCTGAACCTGGTGCGGAATAAGGAACTTGTGCCTACCCCGGAACGAATCAGCATCCTGCTGGAAACATTCGACCTGCTGAATTCCCTAATTAATGATGCGCAAAACAGTAATGAGGTGGATGTCTCCCAGCAGATTTTCGCCTTGAAAAAGGCTGTCGCTTCATCCGAAGAAATCAGTGACGAAGAAGCGGCAGCAAGTGATGACGCCAACCTGATAACATTAGGCATCCCTGATCATCCGGATCTGTTCTCGATCAACAAAGTTGAACTTGCCCAGCATCTGAAAGGCGGCAATAATCTTTATATCCTTGAGTACGACATGATAAAGGATATAGAACAAAAAGATAAAACTCCACTGGATGTTATTAATGACCTGATCCAAACCGGTAATTACCTTGACTCCAAAGTAGACACGGAAAAAGTAGGTCATCTGGAAGACGACCGGGAAGAGATGCATATTCCCTTTTTCGCCCTTTTTGCTACAATTATGGATACGGATATCCTTACCGGTTTTGTTGGTCTTGATGAATCCTGTATCCATTCAATTTCTCTGGATATGATGTCTCAGGCCGATTCCGCATCCCCGGCTGAGACTGTAACTTCCACAACTGCTGAGTCAACTGCCGCTGCAGCGCCTTCCCCGGAACCAGCTGCAACTGAACCTGCTCCGGCCCCTGCTCAGCCGGCAGCAACCGCAGAACCAGCCCCTGCTGATGTAAAACCGAAAAAAAGCGGCGGTCTTCCTCCTGCCAAAAAAATGGTTAAAGATAGCAGTCTGCGGGTGAATGTTAAAATTCTAGATAATCTGATGACCATGGCCGGCGAACTGGTTTTAACCAGAAATCAGCTGGTTCAGGCTGTTACCTCTGATAATCAACAGGGGATCGACACCGTGTCTCAACGTCTTGACCTGGTGACCTCGGAACTTCAGGAGGCCATTATGTCGACCCGGATGCAGCCCATCGGCAATGTTTTTCATAAATTCAAACGGGTGGTGCGCGATCTTTCCAAATCCCTGAACAAACAAATCAACCTTATTATAGAAGGTGAAGAGGTAGAGCTTGACAAGACGATTATTGAGGCAATCGGCGACCCTCTTACTCATCTGGTGCGCAACTCGGTCGACCACGGCATTGAACTGCCGGAAACCAGGGTAATGAACGGCAAGAACGCTGAAGGTCTGCTGCGCCTGTCCGCCTATCATGAAGGGGGTCAGGTAATAATCGCCATTGAAGATGACGGGGCCGGGATAAATACAGAAAAATTAAAAGAAAAAGCTATGGTCAGCGCTACTTACGATCGCGCTCAGCTTGACGGCATGAGTGAAAAAGAACTGGCTAAACTCATCTTTATGCCTGGTCTGTCCACTGCCGAACAGGTTACCGATGTCTCTGGCCGCGGGGTTGGAATGGATGTGGTTCATACCAACCTGACTGAACTGGGCGGAGTTATTGACATTGAAACCGCTCCGGGAGCAGGAACAACCATTACCATTAAACTTCCCCTGACCCTGGCAATTATCCCCAGCCAGATTATTACTGCCGGCAGGGATCGTTTTGCCATTCCTCAGGTTAACCTGGTTGAACTGGTCAGAATTCCGGCAGCCCAGGTCAAGGAGCGGATTGAAAAAATAGGTTCAGCCCTGGTTATGCGGCTCCGGGGTGAACTGCTGCCCCTGGTCAGCCTCTGCGATGCCCTGGAAATCGAAAAAATTTATATTGATGCTGAAACTGAAAAAACACTTACGGATCGTCGGACAAATATAGCTGACCGGCGGGGCATAAGCCATGAGCTGGAGGAGGACCAGGAGGCGGAAAGTGCCGATATTCAGGAAGATAACGATGAACGGCGGGCCAGTAGCGACAGGCGTGTCAGTCCAGCCAGTGCCTACAACGTTGTTGTTCTCTCTGCCGGAGATTTTCATTATGGTCTTATCGTCGATTCCCTGCTCGATTCTGAAGAAATTGTCGTCAAACCTCTGGGCGGACATCTGCGGGAATGTAAGGCGTATGCCGGCGCTACTATTCAGGGTGACGGCCGCATAGCCATGATTCTCGACGTTGTTGGCCTGTCAAATATTATGAACCTGTCAACCGTGGCTGAAAACGTTAAAAATAAAATGCAGCAGCAGGAAAGCAGAGTTAAAGGCGGAGAAGATTCCCAGACCCTGCTCATTGTCCAGAATACCCCGGAAGAGCAGATGGCCATACCTCTGGGACTTGTTTCCCGTATTGAAAAGATTAAAACTACTGATATTGAAATTACCGGGGGCCGTCGTAACATCCAGTATCGGGGCGGCAGCCTGCCTCTCTTCAGCGTTGATGAAGTGGCCAACGTCGGGCACTATGAAGATGAGAACGCCAACTGTTACGTTGTGGTTTTTCCCATTGGCGGTAAAGAAGTCGGTATCCTGATGTCGGAAATCCTCGATATACTTGATACAAATGAAAAGGTTGATGATATTTCCCATCGTCAGCCGGGCATCCTGGGCTCAATGATCATTTTTGACAAAATCACCCTGCTGGTTGATCTTTATGGTGTTGTGACCGCAGTTATGCCTGAATGGGCTCTTCTCACCACTCAAGGCGGAGAAGATGGAAAAGGCGAAGGCCATAATGTTCTGATTGTTGAAGATTCAAAATTTTTCATGAACCAGATAACTGAATTTGTTGCCGAGTCCGGCTACAACACCTTACAGGCCGAAGACGGAGTTTGTGCCCTGCAAGTGCTTGAAGAAAACCATGTTGATCTAATCCTTACTGATATTGAAATGCCCAACATGGATGGCCTGGAATTGACCCGTCGGGTTCGGGCGGATGAACGCTGGCATAAGCTGCCGATTATCGCTGTTACCTCAGTGGCCGGGGAAGCGGCTGAACAGCGGGGTCGGGAGGCCGGAGTTGACGCCTACCTGATAAAACTGGATCGGGAACAGATTACCAGCAAGATGCAGGAATATCTGACTGCTTAAACAAGGAGTAATCTGATGGCGGAAACAGCAGCACATAACAGCAATATGCGGGAACTGGCCTTATTCAAGGTAAATGACATGATCTGCGGTCTTGACACCTCTCTGGTGCAGGAAATAAACAAGCAAACCGACATAACCGATGTCCATCTGGCTCCCGACTATGTCAGGGGGGTTATGAACCTGCGGGGTGAAATTGCCACGGTTATTGATCTGCGGACTAAATTCGGGCTCGAATCACTGGAGATAAACGATGAAATGAAGGTGGTCGTAGTCAGGCAGGGTACGGAAAATATCGGCCTGCTGGTTGACAGTGTCAGCGATGTGGTGATGGCTGATTCTAATGAAATATCGCCGCCGCCATCTAATGTTTCCGGGGTAACCGGTATTTTTTTTGATGGTATTTATACTATGGAACAGGATCTGGTGGCAGTACTGAATGTTGATGAGCTTTTAAAAATAACTGATTAATTCAGTGTAGGGTGCGCATTGCGCACCAAAGTTAAGTTTTAATCAGCCGGTTAAACAGTTCTGTCATGCATAAGGGTAAAAAATGAGCATAAAAATTAAACTTTTCTTGATTGTCAACACTCTTTCCCTGATCATTGCCGGAATGTTTTTTATTACCTTAAATGCCACATCAAACAGCAAGGATGACGGTTTAATCATAAACCTGGCCGGTCGCCAGCGCATGCTGACCCAGAAAATGACCAAGGAAATTGTTTTTCTGGACATGAAACGGCAGACCGGGCAGACCGTTACGCCCGAAGACATAACGAAAGTCAAAGATACCACCCAGATTTTTGCCCAGACCTTAAACGTCCTGCTGAACGGCGGCAAAGCCCCTCTAAGCCTGGATCCGGCCACGACCAAATTTCGGGAATGTCCTCCTGCCCGGGAACCGGCTAAAAGTCAGCTTAACAGGGTTTTCTTAATGTGGCAGGATTTCTTGGCCAGGGTGGAAAAATTAAGCAGCCAAAGTGATGAAGATAGTCTGCAATATATCGAGACTCATAATGTTAATCTACTTAAAGAGATGAACAAGGCAGTCGGCATGATGCAGAAGCAGTCGGAAAAAAGGATTAAAACTCTGCTGTTCAGTCTGATAATTGCCATTGTTATCGCTATAATCTTCTCGCTTTATGCCGGGCTGACCGTCAGGGCCATTATCAGCCGTCTTAATAAAATAAAAGCCTTTGCTGCCAGGATGGGCCAGGGAGATCTGACCGGTTCCATCGGAGTTAAAAAACTTGATGATGAGCTGGGATCAATTGCTCTGACCATGGATGAAACATGCTCGTCCTTGGCAAAAATGTTTGGAAAAATTCTCGCCAATGCCGATAATCTGAGTGCCAGCGCCACCGAGTTAAACACTCTTGCGGCCAATATGACGGAGGTAAGTTCCACTACTTCGGAAAAATCAGGCTCAGTGGCTGCGGCCAGCGAAGAGATGAGTGTTACGATGTCTACAGTGGCTGACACTACCGACACCTTAAGTCAACAGGTTAATCAGGTCGCGACCGCCAGCCAGGAAACAGCGCAGAACATATCTACCGTAGCTGCAGCTACTGAGGAAATGAGCGCCACGGTAACGGATATTGCCGCCAATACCGAACAGGCCCGCAGTGTAACCGACAAGGCCATGGATAATGTTAAAAATGCCTCGGAAAGGGTGGATGAGCTGGGCGGTTCGGCCCTGGAAATTAATAAAATTACTGATGTGATTGTGGAAATTGCCGAGCAGACCAAGTTGCTGGCCTTAAACGCCACTATTGAGGCGGCAAGGGCCGGAGAGGCGGGAAAAGGTTTTGCCGTGGTGGCCAATGAGATTAAGGAACTGGCGTCTCAGACCAACAACGCTATTGTGGAAATTCGCGGCAAGGTTGAGACCATGCAGAATTCGACCAACAACACTATTAATGAAATTACCAATATTACCGGGGTAATGAACGAGGTAAATGAAATAGTGGTCAACATTGCCGGTGCGGTTGAAGAGCAGTCGGTTACCACCCAGGATGTGGCCCGTAATATCAGTGAGGCGGTAAACAGCGTGCAACTGATGAGTGATAACGCCGGAACTGCTGCTGAAGGAATCACGGAAATTGTTGAAAATGTCGTCCAGGCTGCCGAGGTCTCAAAAACTATTGCCTTTGATATTGAAGATGTTAACCAGGGAGCCGGAAGAGTAAATCAGTCAGCAGAGCAGATTAACGGCCAGGCTGGGGAAGTCAGCAGTCTTGGTAATGAATTAACGGATATGGTCAGCCATTTTAAGATTTGAGTAGCTACCAGGCAATAAAGGGTATCAGTTTTCTGTCATCTGTCCCCTCTCTCGCAACACAGCTCTGCTGTGTTGCGTAACCATTGGCGCTCCGCGCCTGATTTTATGACGCAGAGCGTCGAAGCAGCGTCACACCGCAGAGCGGTGTGACGAGAGGTAGCTTGCGCGAGGGTGGTTTTCTGTCCTCTGTCCTCTGTCCTCTGGCTTATGTCATCTGACCTCTGAAATAGCCGCCTGCAGTTCCTCAGCCGTAAAGGGTTTATGTAAAATCTGATTGACCCCGACCCTGATGGCCTCGTCATGGTCAGGGTTCTCGCTCTGGGTAGTCACCATGACAATGGGCAGCTCCTCTTTGGAATAAAGGGCGCGGATATTTTCCGTTAATTCAATTCCGGTAATATCCGGCATATTCAGGTCAGTAAAAAGTAAATCAGGTTTTTTCTTTTTTACCTGCTCAATGGCTGAGGCGGGAAATTCAAAGAGCCGGGAATCCACCCCGATTTGAAAGAGAACATTCTTGTAGATCGACAGAATCATCCGCGAATCATCCACCGCGTAAACCAGCAGTTTTTCGCCGCCAGCTTCTTCTTCAGGAGTTATTCTGCGGGCCAGTTCATTATAACCGTTATCACGGAACAATTTAACAAACTGGTTCCTTAGATCAGGATGGGCTTTGGTAGTAAGAAAATCAACTGCCAGATCCTGAAATTGTTCCAGATCAACAATTCTCATTAATACTTTATAGGCCTCAGCATTCAGAAAGGCGGCAACTACCCGCTCAGCCTCACGCCCGCCCTGCTGAATCATATTCTGCACTCCGGCAATTAAAATATCAGTACAGTTACGCTCTATGGCCCTGGCCGTGGCAATCTGAACATGATCCTCCTTATCCGTCAGGCCGTCGGCCAGGACATAGGAACCGGTTTTAAGCGGCAGCATTCCCAGGGCTTCATAGGCGGCAAAACGGACATTGGCATCTTCCGGCTCATCATGGAGGAGCTGGCGGATAGTCCGCACCGCGCTGTCATCACCGATAAAGCCTAAAACATTTAAGGTAAGAATCAGTAGATCAGGATCAGACTGGCTGAGATTAGCAGTGAGGGTAGGAATTGCCTTAGCCCCGATCTTGATTAAATTACTCCTGGCCCTGCTGCGAATATGGGCATGGGGTGAATTTAAGGCTTTGCCAAGTTCTTCAATGGCATGTTGATCCTGCAGCTTGGCAAAACCGTCAAGAATCATCAGGTCAAGATCACTGTCCGTTCCCATCCGGTCAGCAAGGAAACGCACGGAACTTTCAGCGGCAATATTGGCCAGAGCCATAATTGCCGCCACCACCAGTTCCCGGCTGCCTGAATAAAGATATTCGCTGATCGTGGTTATTGTTTCATGACTGCCGATTGCCCCCAGGGCGCCGATAACCGCTTTTAATAATTTTTTATCCTGGGCGGTATCAAGGATATTAAGCAGGGTTGGAACCGCCTCCCCATATTCCATTTCACCGATTATCTCCACCAGAATTTCTTTATCCTTATAAGCCGGGTTGTCCAGAAGAGTCAGCAGATGACCGGGATTTTCCAGCCCAAGCTTTAAAAGCATTGAACGGATAACCAGATCCGGCACCGCGAAGGTTTGGGGCGCAACAACCAGATGAGCCAGCAGGGAAATAGCAGTACCAGTATTGGAGCGGGCCAGTTCGCCCAGAACCTTGTTCTGAGCCTTGGCATCCAGCAGGCCGAAACTTTCCATTAAAAGCTGGCCTTTAATCATATCGTCAATATTTAAGACATGATTTAATTCAACCAAAAAATCATTAGGATCAACACTTGCCATTATTTTACCTGATAAAATATTGAATTATGATACTCACACCGTTCATAACGTTCACTGACCCCGTAAAGGGATTCGGTGGAGCCGATTAATAACACTCCGCCGGGGCTTATCTGCTCGGCGATGCGGTTAAAAAGACTCTTGCGGTCTTCCATACTGAAATAAATTGCCACATTACGACAGAAAACAATATCAAACTTACCCAGCAGAGAAAATGATTCCATTAAATTCTGCTTACGGAAAAAAGCCATTGAGCGCAGTTCGTCCTTAACCCGAAAGCTTGAACCATCCTGGACAAAATACTTCCTGAGCAGATTATCCGGCATGCCCCGGCCAATTTCAAACTGGGAATAATTGGCCCGACTCGCCTGGACAATAGCGGAATCAGCAATATCGGTTCCGACTATTTTAATCCGGTATTTACTGATACCAGGTCCTAAAAGTTCATGGAGACAGATGGCAATGGTATAAACTTCCTGGCCGGTGGAACAGGCGGAACTCCAGATATTAATAGCCCTGGATGGTAAAGAACTCTGCTCAAGTCGATCGATTAAATCAGGAATTATTTTAAATTTAAACAGATCAAATGGTTTCTGATCCCGGAAAAAAGAGGTCTCATTGGTGCTCATGGCATCAATAAGCTTATTAGTCAGTTTCTTTGTCCGGTCTTTGATAATTTCATTGTAAAGATCGGTAAAACTGGCGCAGCCCAGTTCAGCAGCCAGAGGGGAAAGACGGCTTTCAAGCAGGTATGCCTTAGTGCTGTCCAGAACAATGCCGCATTGTTTATAAACATAATCGGCAATCTGTTTATGTTCTACGGGATTAATTTTCATTTAATTGACCATTTTGATAATCTGCGGGGCAATCTGCTGGAGAGGCAGCACCATATCCGTTACCCCTGCCTTGAAGGCTTCCATGGGCATACCATACACCACGCACGTTTTTTCATCCTGGGCAATAACCGGAGCGCCGCGTCTTTTCATCAACTTGAGTCCCAATACTCCATCCGAGCCCATGCCGGTCATTATTACCCCCAGGACTCGATTATCATAAATTTTCGATATTGAACGGAAAAGATAATCAGCGGCCGGACGACAATGATTTTCCGGGGGATCATTAGTTAATTCCACTGCTGTTCCTCCAGTTTGTTTGACAAGACGCGTCTGTTTGCCGCCTGGAGCAATATACACCCAGCCAGGCTTGATAAGTTCTCCATGCTCGGCCTCTTTAACCGAGACCTTGCTTTTCTTGTCAAGCGAATCAGCCAGGGCTGCGGTAAACACCGGCGGCATATGCTGGACAATTACCACGGGAACCCGAAGAGTGGCCGGTAGATTAGGGATTACCTCGGCCAGGGCATTGGGCCCGCCGGTTGAAATACCAATGGCGACAAGCTCCAGGCGTCCGGGACGTAAATTTATTTTTGGCTGGACAGCAGGTTTCGCCGGAGGAAGCGGTTTTTTGACCGGCACAGCAGGTGCTGGTTTTTTTTTGCCTACCCGGGAAAGGATTCTCCTGGTATTTACTGATTGAATTACCGGCTTCAGCTGTTTTAATAAGGCGTTTTTGTTTTCACTCAGGGAGCCGCCGTCAGGTTTGGCGATAAAGTCATAGGCTCCCAGTTCCAGGGCCTCCATGGTCACGGCCGCCCCTTGGCTGGTATGGGCGCTGACCATCACCACCGCCACGTCTGAACCGATCTTTTTCAACTCTTTCAAGGTCTGGATACCATCCATAACCGGCATTTCAAAATCAAGGGTCACTACATCAGGTTTCAGCTGCTGAATTTTCTCCAGGCCGATCTTACCGTTATTGGCAGTACCCAGCAATTCTACCTCGGGCAGTTGACTAAGAACCTCGGTTAATACCTTACGGTACATGACCGTGTCATCTATTATTAAAATTTTTACTTTTTTCATTGAGTGTTGGTTGGGTTGGTTTTGCCGGCTGAATCAGCAGGGACTAATCTTCATGAGGTTCCGTACGGTTCTCCAGCCTTGGCCATTTCCTCAGGCAGGCTCTTAATTAAAATTTTATAATCCGTCATTCTTTCCTTGACATGAGGAATAAGATATGATGCCGGAGGAGCGACATAACCGGAAATAGCGCCATATTTCATTTTTTCCAGATCGCCACCGAGGACATCCGCAACAAATCAGGAAGTTCGATCGCTAGTTCATCATCCCCGGCCTGTTCCAAAGCAAAATTTCGATCCCATTGTAAAGGCATGAAAAAGTTTTTTTAAAACAACATAATAATCCAACTTTTTTATATCAAAAAACTGCCTGACAAATCCAGTTTTAATTAACTAACATTAACTTTTTTCTGCTGCGGCCCGCATCTCATATTTGCTGGAGGCCGGACTCAGGAAAGAGGTCTCTACTCCGTGTGCCATGCGGTTAGGAACGGAATTGGCAATAGCGGTTCTTTCTTCAAGAGGAATGGACGTTATTTATCCAAAAATAGCGATACTTCAAAAATTAAAATGATCAAGTAAAAGTGGTCGGTTTTTTCATGCTGCTATTTTCAGACGAACCTGGATCATGCGGATATCCTGTCCACCTCAATGGACAGATCACCACCCATCATTTCATGCATCATGGTGGTGCGTGCCCCTGCCTCAAAACTGCGAATTAGGGTTAAACCCTCGTCGAGCAGAAACTCCTCCATTAATTTTTGTTCCCGGCTCAGGTTACGCATGGTGTTTACGGCAAGAAGTGCGGCAAGGTTCAGGTTGTCGGGAGAACAATCAGGATGGACTTGAAAATTTGGCAAGATGACTTGTCAGGAAGTGAAAACATGGGCTCCTGATTGTGGCCGGCAGATAAAAAAGCATTTCGATTTTATCCTGTAGAACAACAGAGGGCCGGATAAAAACACAGCAAAACAGAAAGGAAAAGAGAAATCACATCTTAAGTTACCTCCCTTTGGAAATGTCCTTGCTCTGCGCAGGGGTGAGCACTACATACCTTTTGCCTTAACAGGTCGATGGTTGGAGCGGTTTTTCGCCCCTGCCTGAATAGTTACAAATACCCCCACATAACAACTTAAGCGGAAATGACATCCGCGAGTATGTCAAAAAACTTATGGCCTTCCACGTCAGTTCTGATTGCGTATTCATCACTGGAATCTTTTTCCGCAGATTTAATAGCTGTGTCAACACCGGTACCAACATCGCCGTCCATCAAACGTCCATAAAGAGAATCAGCCCCAACCTGGATATACGAATAGCCGAGCTTGAATTTTTCTATTGCGGCCCCAATGCCGAATGACATACCCAGGCTTTCATCATCCGGATCAAGAGCTCCATCAGCAGAGCCGAGCTGACCTTCTCCCGGCCGGCCGTCCGCCCCGAAATTATTCCAGATATGGCCGTAAGCCGATAATTTAAGCGTATCGTTTAAGGGAAACTTTACCTCACCATAGATATCGCCAACCTCAAATCCATATTTATCGGGATCAACATAGCTAAAACATCCTCTCTCATGCTCATCATTTACAAAACTCTGGTCGTAAATCTGAAACCCGGCTGCCAGGGTATACTTTATTTTATCACGCTTACCGGTAAAACCGCCCTGTCCCATATAAACCAGAGCGGTATTATGATCTTTTGAGGCAACCTTATAATATTTGACTGCATAACCTCCGACAGTTGCGAACAAACCGAGGTCAGGCTTATAGCCAACAGTTAAACCGGTAAATCGGTCATCATTGTCCCACATTACCCAGGAATTCTTATATGGATCTATCTGCTGACCGGCAGTAAAGAAAAAATCATTCCAGATATGTTTGCCATAGGCATAGTCCAGGCTGATACCTCCGGTATTAAAAGGATTACTGCTGTCACTCCAGGTATTGTTGGTGGCTGTGGCCCGCGAATCTCCGGTAATAAGCCCGGCGCCCAACTCCCATTTTTCAGTAATATTTTTCCAGACACCACCCAACCTGAATCTGGTCCGAAAACGATCCTGATTTTTGTTTGCGCCGTCTGCCATATCCAGATGCCGTGATTCATATCGAACCCGCAAGTCACCTTTTATCTCTAATCGATCTATGGCCTTATTGGCCAGGGTAACTTGACCGGAGGCAACAGCCAGGGGCTCAGGTGCCGCTATTTTTTCTGTTTTTTCGGCTGTTACGGTTATTTTTCGCTAATTTGCTTGAATTTTCCGCTTTAATTCCTCAATAACTGCCTGTTGAGAAATAACGGTTTTCTGCAGGGATTCCAACTGCCGCAGAATTTTCTCTTCGTCAAGGGCTGCATTGGCATCAACACTTGCCAGGCATAAAGAACATAATGCCAGGGTGGAAATAGTTTTTTTCATTATATAGTCTCTCCATATAGTTCATAAATCGTAACTGCTCACCGGGCACCGAACAGAGTCTACGCTTACCTGCGCCCTGCAAGTAAGTAACAGCGAAGCGTTGTCATGCAAACACAGTGGTTTCCGGGAATTATTCACTACCCCGTGAGTTGTTACCATAAGTCTTAATCAGCATTAATTTCCAAACTAGAATTAATTGTTTATGATTTATTTTTATCTATATTTGCATGACGGGGGAATGAGATAAAAAATGACAAATCTGCTGTTTACGCGCCGGAAATACGACAACAGCATAAAACAGTATATGGTCTCCGGGGGCTGATGGCAGCCAGGGACAAGTATCTAAGGCACCGGCAAATGCTTAGGCGCTTACGACCAATGTCTAAACAATTTTTTGTTTTGATTTTTGGTAACTTCTCCATATGTGGTGGCGGCACCCTGTAACCAGTTACAAATATTGAGATTTGTAATCATTAGTCCCTTAGGAATTATTTTCGTGTTATTTGTGGCAAGAAATTAAAAAATGTTTTTGAAATAAACAATTTGCCTCTACTGTTAAGGGACTTATCCTAAGAACCCTGAAGTTTTCTTCCACTTTAGTGGGTTAGGTCTTTACCCCATGAGTAGTTACGCCGAGTCTTGAAAAAAAGCTTAGTGACTTAAATATTGTAAAGATTTAATCTCTGGTGAGATATTACATAAAAACAAACAGTTATGAACCGATTTTTTAAATTTCCGCCTTGTGGATAAAGGGTAGCGCCAGTTCAAGAAAATATCTCCCTTCTTCCGCCCGGCCATGCTTAATGCAGCCATTGCCGTAAATACGGCATTTTTTAACTAATTCAGCTTGAACCAGTATTCTCTGTTCTTCATTAATATTATCATCCGTCAACAGTTTCAGCAGGGCCTGAATACGGAACTTATCCATCCCGGTTCGATACCTGAACGACACCTCATCCGGACGGCCACCGTCTTTCAAGGTAAGGGGCTGATCGATTTTTAAAAATTTATGCTTCGCGCTTGCCCGTAACCAGAATTCATAGTCTTCACAACAGGGATAGCTCTCATCAAACAGGCCCACCTTGGCAAAGAGTTTTTTTCGGATCATAACCGTTGACATTGACACTGCGCAAAGCGGCAGGCAGCGGGCAAAAATATCTCCGCCGAATTTTCGATGTCTTTTCTTCTGGTTAAGCAACCTGCCGCGCCGATACCAGATTTCATCGGTATGGGAAATTAAATAATCAGGATTATCCATCATTGCTCTGGTCTGAATTTTAAGTTTATCTGCGGCAAACCAGTCATCTGAATCAAGAAAGGCAATCAGGTCATGTTGCGCCGTTTTAATCCCTTGATTACGGGCTGAAGCCGGGCCGCCGTTTTCCTGCCAAAGGTAGACGATATTATCGTAACCATTTATAATTTCGGCGGTATTATCATCAGAGCCGTCATCAACCACAATTAACTCAAAATTATTATGACTCTGGCTCAGGACGGAATTGACGGCCTTGGGCAGCAGAGCAGCCCGGTTGTAAGTGGGAATTATAATTGTGACGGCTTTCAGCATTTTTTAATTGTATCCACCTGGGCAACCCGGTAAGATATTGCCTCATCAGAAGTACATAATAATTAACAAAATAAATCTGGAGGATTATATGAAATTAATGTTACTAGGCGCCCCCGGCGCCGGCAAAGGCACTGTAGCCAAATTGCTTACCGCAATTGACGGTTCCGTGCAGATTTCAACCGGAGACATTCTGCGGGGAGCCGTTCAGGCCGGCACTGAACTCGGCAAGGAAGCCCAGGATTACATGAACCGGGGCGATCTCGTGCCTGATTCCCTGATCATGGGCATCATGGAAACCCGTCTCCAGGAACCGGACTGTGAAAAAGGTTTTCTGCTCGATGGTTTTCCCCGCACCATTCCGCAGGCCGAGGCCCTGAAGGTACTGCTCGACAAACTGGGTATCGAACTTGACATGGTGGTCAATATCGATGTGCCGCGCGACGTAATTTTCGACCGGCTCTGCACCAGGAGAACCTGTGAAAATACTGATTGTCAGGCCATTTACAATGTTAAAAGCAACCCGCCCAAAAAAGAAGGCATCTGTGATAAATGCGGCAGCCCGGTTGTCCAGCGGGCCGATGAAACCGAGGAGGCCATTGGTCACCGCCTTGATACCTATAACGAAAAAACCGCGCCCCTGGTAGGTTTTTATGAAAAAGAAGGCAAATTTCATAATATTACCGGCACTTCCAGTGATATTGTTGTCGCAGCCATAAGAAAACATCTGAACATATAATGGCCGGTAGCCAAATTACAATTATCGGCGGCGGACTGGCCGGTTGCGAGGCTGCCTGGCAGGCAGCAGAACGGGGCCGGCCGGTCACGCTTTATGATATGAAGCCGGGCAAATTCAGCCCGGCTCATTCATCTGAACAGCTGGCGGAACTGGTATGCAGCAATTCATTTCGTTCCAATAACCCCTATTCCGCAGTAGGCTTACTAAAGGAGGAAATGCGTCTCCTTGATTCCCTTGTCATGCGGGCGGCGGAAAACACCAAAGTGCCGGCCGGCAAGGCCCTGGCCGTTGACCGGGACGAATTTGCCGATTTTATCACCGGGAAAATAAACGCTCATCCCCTGATTACCATAATCAGAAAAGAAATTACTGCTTTGCCCCCGGTTCAGGATAATTGCCTGCTTATCATTGCTACCGGGCCGCTCACCTCGTCTCCTCTGGCTCAATCATTAAAAGAGATCACCGGCCCCAATCTGGCTTTTTATGATGCCATTGCCCCGATTGTCTCCGCAGAGTCACTTGATCTTAATATAATTTACCAGGCTTCCCGTTATGATGAAGGGCCGGGTGATTACCTCAACTGCCCCTTTAACCGGGAACAATACCTGAATTTTATTAAGGCCCTGGCTGCGGCCGAGAAAGTTCCGCTAAAAGATTTTGAAAAAAAGAAATATTTTGAAGGCTGTCTGCCCATTGAGGTAATGCTGGAACGGGGAGATGATACTCTGCGTTTCGGCCCCATGAAACCGGTAGGTCTCCCCAATCCCCGCACCGGCAAAGATCCCTATGCGGTTGTCCAGCTCAGAAAGGAAAACCTGGCTGGAACCTATTACAACATGGTAGGGTTTCAGACTAAACTTACCTGGCCGGCCCAAAGGGAAGTCTTCCATTTGATTCCCGGCATGGCAAAGGCGGAATTTGCCCGGCTGGGCAGCATCCACCGTAATACTTTTGTCTGCGGTCCCAGGGTTCTGCTGCCGACCCTGCAATGTCAAAATCGGCCTGATCTGCTGCTGGCCGGTCAGCTTACCGGAGTGGAAGGCTATGTTGAATCAGCGGCCATGGGAATTCTGGCTGGAATTAACTGCTCTCTTTTACAGGATAAAAAAACAGTGCAAATCCCGCCTCCGGAGACAGCTTTCGGGGCCCTGATTCATCACCTTACCGCCACTGAGGCGCAGAAATTTCAACCTTCAAATATAAATTTCGGCCTTTTCCCGCCTGTCGGCAAAAAAATGCCGAAAAAAATGCGGGGTCAATACAGATATAACAAAGCCATAACCGCCTTGCGACAATGGCAGGCAATGATATGAGCCGGATGTCAAAACCTGAAGAAAACAACTCCGCTGAAATCCTGAATATTCTGGCAAAAAGCAGAACCCTGCTGAATTTTCACCAGGAAATGGGACTTAATTACCCTCGGTCGGGGCCGATTAAAAAATTTATGCACCAAGATGCTGTTCGACCTGGACAAATTCCTCTTGCTGTCAAGCGTCGGGCAAAACCAAAACCTGTTCCTCAGCCAACAGTTTCTTTAAACGATATCAACACTGAAATTACCGGGTGCACGCGCTGTTATCAGCAGAAAAACCGCCTGGGAATCATGCCGGGACAGGGCAAAAGCAAACCGGCTCTCTTTATAGTCAGTGAACGACTGACCAGGGAAGATATACAAACAGGACAGATATTAAGCGGCGAGGCAGGATTACTGCTTGATAAAATGCTCTCCGCCATTAATCTAAATAAAAATGATGTATATTTAACCCCCCTGGTCAAATGCTGCCCTCTGGACGACAAATTGCCTGATCCGGCGGAAATAAAAGCCTGTCTGCCTTTTATCGGTCGCCAGATCTCCGCCCTCAATCCCCGGATAATCTATACCCTGGGACAGTCAGCCGCCCAGGCCCTGCTCAATACCAGGGAACCGCTTCTCCGCTTACGGGGCAAATTTCATCAATTCAACGATATCCTCCTGCTCCCCTCCTTCCACCCCTCCTTTCTGCTGAAAAATCCTGAAATGAAAAAAGCCGCCTGGCATGACCTGCAGATGCTGGAAAGACGCCTGCGAATCTGAAAATAACTGTTTTCAGCCTGCCGCTTACAGCTTTTTTCTTGTATTTTAATAAATTCTTTATCTATAATTGATAAATCAGTCAAAACCTGTTTTACCATGAGGAGCTTGAAGGAGCCTACCTTACCCTGTGAGTAGTTATAAAAAAACGATAGCTTATAAATTGATATCTTTAGGCATGGCGGATTGCGTCGATAAATTGAAGGAGAATTAACAGTGCTAAGGAAAATACTGCTGGTAGACAGTTCGGAAATAATGCGGAGAATTCTCCGGGGAATGCTTCTGGCCAATGTCGATGACGCCCAGGTAATTGAGGCCGGCGATGCCTTAACGGCAAAAGATAAAATGAATCAGGAAGAAATACATATAATCCTCTACTCCTGGGAAACATCTGATCAGGATAGCCTGAACGCTTTTCCGGATCAACAGAAAAACGACTCCCCTCCCCTTCTTCTTCTCGTTTCCCGGAATCAGGAACAACACATCAAAAAAAACCAAAAAAACAGCATAGAGTATCTTGTTATTCCCTGCTCAGCCGAAAAACTGGCCAGGCGGATCAATCGCTTATGCAACCCCGTAACCCTGAGAAGCAATAAAAGATACAGCCTGAAAGATTCATCCATAATTATTCAACAGAAAAGTGAACAATTCCCCGGCATCCTGATAAACATAAGTTTCAGCGGGTTATTATGTGTTTTTGATTTTAACGAAGCATATAATTGGACTCAACCTTTAAATATTCAAGCTAAGATCAGTCTAGACGACAAAATTATCACTATTGACGGCTTATATTCCCGGCTTGTCCGTCTTCAGGTAATTGAAACCAATCCTGATTTTACCCCGAAAAAAATCAAAACAGCCTTTGAATTTATCCAGCAACCGAGCAGGGAAAACAAAAATCTTTTACGCGAGGTATTTAACTGGTCGGAAAATCGTGAAAAACTGCTGAAGATAGAGTCAGGATAAAATGAAAAATCTGCGTGATTTTCCTGACAGACATTTCCTTGCAAAGGAGCTCGCCAATAAGGTGGCTTCACTGCTGGCTAAAGGCATTAAACAAAACGGCATTGCAAGCCTTGCCGTTTCCGGCGGATCAACGCCGGTGGAGCTGTTTGAACGTCTGTCCGGCATGGATATCCCCTGGAAGAATGTAGTGATATCCCAGGTGGATGAACGATGGGTGAGCCCTGATGACAAAGATTCCAATGAAAGGCTGGTTCGCACTCATCTGCTGAAGCACAAGGCTGTTGTCGCCCAATTTTCCGGGATGAAAAATGATGCTGCCACAGCGGGTCAAGGGGAAATTAAGTGCGAAGAACAGCTTAAAAAGGTGCCGCTGCCCTTTGATGTCCTGATTCTCGGCATGGGCGACGACGGCCACACTGCCTCACTGTTTCCAGGCGCGAAAAAACTTTTCGCTGCAACTGATATGAACTCCGGCCGAACCTGCATGGCCCTGGCTCCGGTCACAGCGCCCCATGAACGTATGAGCCTTACCCTGCCTGTGATCCTATCGGCAAACAATATCTTTCTCCATATCGTCGGCCGGGCGAAAAGAGAAGTATTAGAACGAGCCATGGCTGACGGGCCTGCTGAAAAAATGCCCATACGTTTTGTGTTGCGCCAGGAAAAAAACCCGGTGTCGGTTTACTGGGCGCCGTAACAAAAAAAGCCACTCAATGTCAGATAACACCGAGTGACTTTTTTTGAATTACTGCCATTATTTCTTATACTTTTTATCCAGCATGGCCCGAACATCATTACTGATATCTATTTCATCTGTTGCGTAAAGCAAGCCTATCCTTGAGCGTAAACCCTTTCTGGTGTTCTCCAGGATCAAGGTATAGTCCTTTGTCTTGCCGATTTCATTAATAACCTCATGCAACATTTTCAGGATAGGTTCCATTTCTTTTTTTTCAAGCTGCTTTAACTCAAACTGAGCATCTTCTGTTTTCAGTTTGTATTCCCGCATTTTTTTCTGGTAATCCCGTTCTTTTCCCTGGCGTATCTCATCGCTCCAGACAGAACCTTTTTTTTCTATTTCAAGTCGTAATGCTTCCAGATCATCCTGATCCTTTTTAAACTTATTCTGAAATTTTTGAACTTCGTTTTCCAGAACTTTCTGGGCATCCTGCCCGGCCTTTGATTGAGCCAGGACATCTTGAAGACTGATAGTCGCAATTTTAACTTCGCCGGCAGATGAATCTTTAATTAAACCAAACATAAAAACTGAACAAACAACACAGACAACCATCAAAATTTTATAAAAACGCATTAAATACTCCATTTTTTCTAGTCATAAAAAAAGAGCGCAAATTCTTATTTCTCCACAAGGGAGAGCAGACAATTTACACTCACGAAACAAAAAGGTGCTGAACTTATTTTTGCCAACTAGTAAAAACCTGTTTCACCATGAAGCGCATGAAGGATACGAAGAAAAAATGAAAAATCAACTTGTTAACTTCATGCTCTTCATGAGCTTCATGGTGAGTTAAGTCTTTTAACGACTGAAGACAAAATCATCCCGCCGATTCTGGGCCCAGACAAACTCATCATGCCCATGAACCAATGGTTTTTCCTCGCCATAACTGATGGTCATAATTCGACCGGCATCCACGCCGAGATTAGTTAAATATTTTTTGGCGCTCTGGGCCCGGCGCTCCCCAAGAGCCATATTATATTCCTGGGTGCCGCGCTCATCGCAATTTCCCTGAATTATAATTTCGGCTCGCATGTTATCCTTAAGAAAAGCGCCGTTTGTTTCTATCCGGCTGACCTGATCTTCCTTGATATTAGATTTGTCAAAATCAAAATATACCGGCAGCATTGGGGCATGAGTACGTGCCTCGGAAATTGTTCCGCCGAATTCCGGAGTAACCGGAGTTGAGGTAATTGATTCTTCGGTACCTGGGTTTTCTCCGACATCAACAACCACTTCAGCAACCGGTTGCTTCTCTGTAGACACGGCAGGCTCCGATTCGACTTGTTTTTTAGCACAACCTCCGGTTAATAAAGATATAGATACGACTACTGACCCTAATGCCAGGATATGAAATAACTTTTTTCGCATTTTTTCCTCCTTTTATGAACGAAAAACTTTCAATTATTTGAATTTTGACTGATTCTCAAAATAATGACAGGGCAAATAAGACAAACTTCTACAAAAGCTATTACCCCAAAGATGTTTTTATTTTACAGGGAATTGAAACCTCGATGAAAGACACTAAAAAAAATAAAAACCGCAGGTTTTCATTTTGATGATTTATAGGTTACACTATAAAAAACATCCTTGAAATTCAACGTTTTTTTACTATTTTTAAAAAGAAAATTCAAATTAGTGTTTAATTTATGAAAAAAAATCTTAACGCCCATATAGACCACGATGAAATTTCAGCAAAAATGATTTCAACTAATCAGTGGGGAACCTTTTTCGGCGTTTCCCAGGAGGTGCTGGATAGTGTATGGAAAAATTTAACAGATGCTGCCGGAAATTCAGTAACTTATATTTCCATGGAAATCGGAGCCGACCGGGATGTATATCATCCAATTAAAAATATGCTCCAGGAGCTGGATTTAGATGACAGTACCAATAAGATCCTGAACCATTACAGCAAATTATTTCTGTACGGGCCTGAAAAAATTCCTAACTACAGCGGTGGCCTGGGGATTCTTGCCGGCGACTCCCTGAAAAGTTTTGCCGACCTGAAAATACCTGTTACGGCGATTTCCCTGCTGTATAGAAAGGGATATTTTTCCCAGCTGGTGGATTCCCGTATAGGCCAGATAGTTACCGTAACGGAATGGTCGCCCGAGACTACTCCTTCCCTTTACCTGCTCAAAGACCCGGATAATCACAATTTACCCCTGGAAATCCAGGTTCCTTTTTTTGATGAAAACGACAAACAGATTATGGCCCGTGCCCAGCTCTGGCTGAAAATGGAGGTCAGTAATAATCTGGATTTTTTTGTTCCGGAAATTCTTCTTGATTATAGTATTCCCGCCTCACCGGCCTGCATCCGGGATGTGGGGCAACACCTGTATGACAGCAGTTCGGAAAGAACAAAAATATTGCAACGCCGTCTGCTGGGCGCGGGAATCATTCCCACCATGGAGGCCCTGGGCATCACTTCAAAGACTATTCACCTGAATGAACAGCATGGAGTGGTGGTGGTTTTGCAATTAATCAGCAGGTGGCTGGAGAAAAAGCTTGGCCATGATTACCGGAACAAGGCCACTGACAATGATATAACTGCCGCCGCAGAAGAAGTCGCCAAAAACATTATCTTCACCATTCATACCCCGGTCAAGGCCGGTCACGACCGCTTTGACAAACAGATATTCGGTCAGATAGGCCATACTTTCTGCCAGAGGATTCTCCATATCCTGGCCAGTGACAGTGAACATCCTGATTTCTATAACTTCACAAATCTAGCTCTCCGGGTAAACCGTACCACGAACAGTGTCAGCAGGCTACATAAACTTGTTACTCAAAAACAATTTCCCCAATATGCTGAAAAAATTACTGCCATTACCAATGGCGTCCATCATCTTACCTGGATAAGTCAGGCCAAGGCTGAAGTATATAACTCCTTTTTCGAACTGAAAAACTGGCAGGACAGACCGGATGTTTTCGCTAATGCCGGACTGCTGTTCAATAACAAGAAATTCCGAACCTATCTTGAAGAGGCCTGGCATTCCGACACCAAAAGTCTTACGGATTATATCAACAATATGCTGGTTGAACATCGTAAGCAGATGCATGAGACCTGGATTGATCCGCCGAATTATCTTTCCCATCTGGATACCGGGGACAGAAACTTGAATCCCGACGTTTTTACCATTGGCTTTGCCCGTCGTTTTTCCACCTACAAACGGGCGGATCTTATTTTTGAAGACATTGACATCCTGGCCGATATAATTGTCAGTAAAAACTTTCCGGTTAACTTTGTCTTTGCCGGCAAGGCTCACCCTTCGGATGATCCCGGCCAATCGCTGATAAAACTTATCCTTGATATCCAGGAAGACCTGTACCGCAAATCAAATGGCCTGGCCAAGGTAGTATTTATCCCCGGTTATGATATGAAAATCGCCAAAATGATGGTCAGCGGCGTCCATGCCTGGTTGAACAACCCCAAACGTCCCCTTGAGGCCAGCGGTACCAGCGGGATGAAGGCCGCCTTAAACGGTATTCCCAATATAAGTACTATGGATGGCTGGTGGGTTGAGGGTTATCACGACGGCCTGACCGGCTGGAAATTCGGCTACGAGTCAGGTATTGATGAAAATTCGTTCAGTGAAGCCCCTTCAGCTCTCCTTTACGCTGAAGATTCAGCCTCTTTTTACCGGGTCTTTGTCAAAATTCTTGAAATGTTCTATACTCCGGAACTTCATCCCCGGTATATTGATAAATGCATAATGAATCTCAAACTGAACTCACCAATCTTCAACAGCCACCGGATGGCAGCGGAATATTGCAAGCGTTACCAGTTGAAATTGCCCCCCCAGGTTAATAAAAAGCTGAAAAATTTACGAAAAATTTACAACTCGGATCTGTAAAGAATTTGTAACTGGTCAGCCGCACTTCAGCTGAACAGTTACAGGGCAATGGTTTGAGCAGTTTTTCGACTCTTGCTTAATAATTGCAAAAAATTTTCATGATTCCGGCCTGATTACCGATAAGCGGATCAGATATCGGAAGACGGAAGACAGAGAACGTAAGACGGAAAGTTGATTTAATCCAGAGGAGAAATAAATGAGCCAGGCAATCCGGAACCAGACAAACCTACCGGTAATGAACCTACCCTGTGGCTCGCGAAACTGCTGCCGCAAAGCCGGGGAATTTTCCTATCAGGAAGCTAAATCAGCCGCAATATCCATTACTACGGATGAAGGCGATGTAGTGAGTCTTTCCAGCGCCGGCATCCGGGAAGCTGAATTTGCCCTTGATTATTGGCAGGACGACAGGGGAAAATTAATGAATTTCACCACTACAAGTCTTAATGCCGGTTCATTCAACCTCTCGGTCGAGGGCGACTTAAACGAAGAAGAACTTCATGATATCGGCATATTAATGGAAGATTTAACTGCTATTGCCGGCGATTTCTTCAACGGTAATCTTGAGGAGGCAATGACCGGCGCTTTAAATATCGGCGACCTGGGTTCCCTGGCAACTCTTTCCGCTACATTTAATCATTCTCTGGCGCTCAGCTCAAGTTATCTCAGTGAAAATCATCCCCTGCCGGCTGATGACCGGATTAAAGGTATGGCTGACGATTTCAAAGAACTGCTTAAAAATGAGGATCAGGATCTCTCATATGCGGAAATGATGCGGGCCCAATGGCAACAGATCAAAAACTTTATTGAAGATATTCAGCAGGATGCCGGCCTGGAAGCGGAGAAAGAAAAAGCAAAGGCAACTGCCGGTGACGACAGCAATCTCAGCCCGATTGAAAAAATGATCGAAAAAATCAACAGGTTCAGCGGCAAACATCCTCGCCTTGCCGCCTTTTCCGCTCCGCTGGCCCACCAGGCAGTAAATGAGGCGGCACACCAATTTCCTTTACTGCCAACATCAGGTCTGCGCGATGGTATCAACCATGAAATCATGCAGAAAACTAATGACTGGATGACGGCCTGATCCGTCCATCATGTGGAAATCAAAAGAAGTTTATTACATCTCAGACAGCACCGGCATTCTGGTCAGTAATATAGGCCGGGCAATTCTCTGCCAGTTCCCGGAAATAAGCTTCCAGGAAGAGCGCATTCCCTATGTCACCACTGTTGACCAGGCCGGAAAAGTTCTAAAAAAAATTTTAAAGCAATCCGCCGGCAGACGGCCACTGATTTTCTCGACAATTATTGATCCCAGGGTGCGGGAGGTTCTGCGCTCATCATCAGAGATAGAATATTTCGATCCTCTGGAATCATTGCTGGAAGGGCTGGAAAACAGCCTTGAAGCCAAGGCCCTGCGGGTACCTGGTTTTTCTCACCATATAAGCGATGTTTTAATGAATCGCCGGGTGGAGGCAATCCACTTCTGCCTGGATCATGACGATGGACAGAAACCGGATCAATATAATGATGCGGAGGTAATTATTTTAGGCGTTTCCCGTTCCGGCAAAACCCCGGTCAGTGTCTACCTTGCCACCCAGATGGGAATAAAATCAGCCAATTTTCCCTTAACCTCGGAATATCTTGACAGGTACCGCCTGCCGTCGGGAATTATCGCGAACATCAAACGAACCGTGGGCCTGACTATTACCCCGGAATTACTGCACAGCATCAGGGAAAAAAGATATCCTGCCAGTAGTTATGCCAAACTTGCCACCTGCCGGGAAGAAATCCAGCAGGCCAAACAGATTTACCTCAAATATAAAATCCCGGTTATCAAATCCTCCGGCAAATCAATTGAAGAAATTGCCACCCAGATATCCCAGCATCTCGAACTTACGAAGATTTAAAGGCTGCAACAGCAGTTCTTGACTTCACAGCCGTCTTCCGCCCGACATAATCCCTGACAAAATAACCGGCCAGAACTCCGCCGATAATTCCAGCGGATATTCTGACGACTGTTGCGCTTAGCCCCAGTAGACCAACCTTCCTTTTCATCTATTAATCCCCATTTCCGCCAGCAACACCTGCTCAAGCTCATACTGTTTCCTGAGTACGGCTGAGGCGGCTTTTTCCAACTCAAGAATAACCTGCGAAGGGTTAGCGGTTAAAATCTGTTGACAGTTATAATTAAGGCAGAACATGGGCTTTACCATTAAAATACAGCCCCTGTCACCCAGGTAACAGCATTCAAATGAATCATCGCGCTGTTTCCGCACATCCACCCCAAGCAAAAGATTGATCAGCAGCAGGACAGCATCTGTTTCATTGGCCATATAGGCGCTGCAGCACCCGCCATTCTTTTTTTGTCCACAGGCCGCACAGAGAGAAAACATGGTCATGGAGGCCATCTGCTGCTTAAGGACATTGGCCAAAGTAACAAGGTCGGCAAGTTTCTCTTTTATTTCCGGGAGGAGTGCTGTGCCGGGCCCCATTTCCCGAAATATCCTATGAGCATTGCGCCTCTTCTGTTCGACGCTGCTGTAAAAAAGGTCATCAAGGCTGAACATTTCAGAAGCAGTCAATGCAGATCCGGCTACAGAGAGGTTTCAGCATCGGCAAGTCTCTTCAGACAGTTGTCAAGACTTTCCGGCTTGTCTACCTGAAGGCAGATACATTCGTGTCCTTTAGGCAGAATTTTCTTTATCAGTCCGGTCAGTACTGTTTTCGGCCCGACTTCGATAAAAACTCTTACGCCATTTTCATACATATTGATAATAATATCATACCACCTGACCATGGATGAAATCTGGCGGGCCATAATATCCCTGATTTTGTCAGGAACTGACTCCGGCATGGCGGTTACATTAAAATAAACCGTCCCGGTCGGCGACTTGAAATCAGCCTGGGCAATGGCTTTAGTAAAATCAGGCACGGCTCCGGCGATTAACGGGCTGTGCCAGGCCCCGCTCACCGGCAGGGGAATGGCCCTGCCCTTTTGCCGAGCCACCTCTGCCGCCGCTGCCTCAAGCGCTGCCTTTTCGCCGGAAATAACTATCTGTCTGGCGGAATTATAATTGGCCGCAGTGAGTACTCCTTTATCCGTGATACCGGAGACAATATCTTCAACCCGGTTAAGATCAAGTTTCAAGACCGCCAGCATGGAACCGGGATTGGCCGCGCTTTCCCGTTCCATGAGCCTGCCCCTTTCCGTGACCAGGCGCAGGGTATCCGCCGGGCTCAAGACCCCGGCGCCAGCCAGGGCGCCATACTCGCCCAGGCTGTGACCGGCAAAAAAATCACCCCTGATTCCGGCCTTTTCCACCATGCGCCGGCAGATAAGATTCATCACGGTCATGGCGGGCTGCAAATACAGGGTACGGGTCAGATCCTCCATGGGCCCGTCCAGGCATAATTTTTTCAGAGGAAAACCGCTTACCTCTTCAGCCATGGCCAGCAGGTCACGGCATCCCTCATCTTCTTCAAGAAATTCCCGGCCCATGCCTACATACTGCGAGCCCTGGCCCGGAAAAATAAATGCTGTTTTATTCACTGTCATCTGTCTTCCGTCCTCTGTCTTCCGGCTTTCGGCTTCTGATATCCACCAGCAAAAACATGCCCACGCCGATACAAATTGCCGAATCAGCTACATTAAAAGGCGGCCAATGGCACCCCTTAATATAAAAATCAAGAAAATCAACCACAAAGCCGAAACGAAGCCGATCAATGAGATTCCCCACGGCCCCGCCGGCGATCAGTCCCAAGCTGTAACTATAAATGACTGATTTATGACGGAAATGCCTTAAGGCAGCCCCGATAAAAACCAGGGCGGCCAGGGTAATCACCACAAAAAAAATCTGCCGCCACCAGCCATGATCACCGGCCAGGAAACCAAAAGCCGCCCCATTGTTATGCAGATAGGTCAGATTGAAAAAACCGGGGATTATCTCCCGGCTCTCAAAAAGGACAAAACTGCTTCTTATCTGCCATTTACTTAACCGGTCAAAAACAACAACCAGAAAAATAACCAGCAGAGGAGCAGTCAAAGTTGATTTCCCGGCAGTCATCTCAGGGCGCAATCTCACGCAATACCCCGGCGCAGCGCTGACAGATTGTCGAATGGGCGGGATCACTGCCCACGGTATCGCTCCTGATCCAGCAGCGTTCGCATTTCACACCCCGGGCCGGTTTAATCAGGACAGTAAGTCCGGGGATTGTTTCACTGCCGATGCCACCGTCCAGCGCAGCTTCAAGTTTAAGGGCCGAGACAATGGCAATACTCTCCAGTTGTGACCAGTTATCCGCCAGAAAACCGGCAAGCTCACCTTCCGCAGCCAGCAAGACCTCTGCCTCCAGAGAATGACCGATAACCTTATCCCGCCGGGCCAGCTCCAGTGCCCCGGTGATTTCGGACCGGACAGCCAGGAGCCGCTCCCAACGTTCCATCAGTTCCGGCTGTACATATTCTTCCTTTGCCGCCGGAAAGGAAGCAACAAAGGGATTAACCTCCCGCTCAGGGTCAGGCGGCAGATAGTCCCAGACCTCGGCCACGGTAAAACTTAAAATCGGGGTCATCATCCGCAGCAGGCCGTCCAGAATTTCAGCCAGAACAGTCTGGGCTCCGCGCCGCGCCTCTGAGGCCGGGGGGCTGGTATAGAGTCTGTCCTTGATAATGTCTAAATAAAAATTACTCATGGTGACGGTGCAGAAATGATGGAGACCGTGCATAACCCCATGAAACTCAAACTGCTCATAGCCTTTTGCCACCTTTCTTTTCAACTGCTCAAACTGAACCAGAGCCCAGCGGTCAAGTTCGCTCATGGCGGCAAAGTCAACCCGATCCGAAGCCGGATTAAAATCATTAAGGTTACCCAGCATATAACGGAAGGTATTCCTGATCTTGCGGTAGCCGTCGGAAAGCTGACGAAGTATTTCATCGGAAATCTTGATATCATCGCGGTAATCCTCAAAGGCAACCCACATGCGGAGGATTTCGGCCCCGTATTTATCAATTATTTCGCTGGGAGCAATGACATTACCGATACTCTTTGACATCTTCTTGCCCTGGCCGTCCACTACGAAACCGTGGGTCAGAACGCCGCGATAGGGCGGAACCCCCCTGGTTCCCACCGAGGCCAGCAGAGCGCTCTGGAACCAGCCCCGATGCTGATCGCTGCCCTCAAGATAAAGATCAGCCGGGGTCGGCAGACCGCGCTCTTCCAGGACTGCGGCATAGCTGACCCCGGAATCAAACCAGACATCAAGGATATCATCCTCCTTGACAAACTCCCTTGCCCCGCATTTGCCGCATTTGGCCTCATCCCCGAGAAAATCGCTGATTTCATGGGAAAACCAGGCATCAGCTCCCTCTTTACTGAAAAGCCGGCTGATCCGGGCATCGACCTCTTTGTTATTGGCCACGGCCCCGCATTTTTTACAATAAATAACCGTAAGCGGCACGCCCCAGGCCCGCTGGCGCGACAAACACCAGTCAGGCCGGTTCTCGACCATGCCGTAAATTCGTTCCATCCCCCATTTCGGCGTCCATTTGACCTCGCGGATGGTAGCCAGAGCCTTTTGGCGTAGATCATTTTTTTCCATGGAGATAAACCACTGTTCCGTGGCCCGGAAATTAACCGGCTTCTTGCAGCGCCAGCAATGGGGATAACTGTGACTCAGATCACTGCGAAAAACCAGGGCTCCCTGTTTGGCCAGATCAGCAATAATCAGCTCATTGGCCTCGGTTATAAGCATATCCGCATAAGGCCCGGCCCCAGCGGTAAATCGGCCTTTATCATCAACCGGCGACAGAGGTTCCAGGCCATAACGCAGACCGGTAAGGTAGTCATCCCGGCCATGGCCCGGCGCAGTATGAACGCAGCCGGTACCCGTATCCAGGGTGACATAATCAGCCAGCACCAACAATGATTCCCGTTCCATAAAGGGATGAATACATTTACGCCCCTCAAGCGGGGCAGAGTCAAAGGTAGCGCTAATGTTATATTCACTGATGCCGAACTCGGCCATGGCCTGTTCCACCAGGCCTTCGGCCATAATCCAGACCTCGCCCCCCACCTCGACTGCGGCATAGGTAAACTGGGGATGAAAGGCCACTGCCAGGTTGGCGGGCAGAGTCCAGGGGGTCGTTGTCCAGATCACCACGCTGGTTTCTCGTCCGGCCAGCTCCGGGACAACATCACTTAAGTCATCGCCGACCTTGAATTTAACATAAATCGAGGGCGAGGAATGATCATAATATTCAACCTCTGCCTCGGCCAGCGCCGTAACACAGGAAGAACACCAGTAAACCGGTTTCTTGCTGCGTACCACCGAGCCGTTGGCCAGAAAACGGTTAAATTCACGGGCAATGGCGGTCTCATAGGCATAATTAATGGTCAGATAAGGGTTGTCCCAGTCACCGATAACCCCAAGGCGTTTGAAGTCCTCTTTCTGAATCTTTATCCATTTGCCGGCATACTTGCGGCAGGCGGAACGAAAAGCCAGTTTACTGATTTTTCGTTTTTTCTCGCCCAGCTCCTTGTCAACATTATGCTCGATGGGCAGGCCATGGCAGTCCCAGCCCGGAATATAGGGGCAGTGAAAACCGGCCATGCGTTTTGATTTAAGAATAATATCCTTTAAGACCTTGTTAAAGGCGGTACCCAGATGAATACGGCCATTGGCGTAAGGCGGGCCGTCATGGAGAAGATAGAGAGGCTTGTCGCTGCTTGCCTCCTGAACCTGCTCATACAATTTCCCCTTTTCCCACTGTTTTAAAAACATGGGTTCTTTCCGGGGCAGATTGGCCTTCATTTTAAACTTTGTTTTAGGAAGATTAAGGGTCTTTTTATAATCCATATCAGAAACCGGAAGTCAGAGGTCGGAAGCCGGAAAAGGATGCTTCATTGTTTTGTTTATTGTCAATGGCGAAATAATGTTGTAAAAATTCGGGTTGGGTAAAAGCTACCCTTCTCTACCCCTTTAAATGTTCGGATAGTGCCCCAGATTTGTTCGTTTCGGCGTGTTCACTATAGTATACTAT
>JANTGB010000002.1 GCA_024763115.1 Desulfobulbaceae bacterium
ACGGGGTTATATGGTCAGTCTTCTCTCAGACGTGGTTCCTTGTCCGGTAAAAATCAGGTTGTTAAACATTTATCTGCTGATTTATTTGGTGAAGGAATTACGATCTGGCATGAACGGATCATTCAGCTTATCTGGAAGTCAGGTGTCCGCCTCATCTGGAATAAGAAAAACATGCAGTTAAAAGAGAAGGTGTTTTGTTCTACCATGGGTTGGGGGCTTACTCATGATGATAATTGGTTAATTATGAGTGATGGCGGCAACTTCCTTTATTTTTTTGAGCCGGAAACCTTTCGCTTAAATCACAGACTTGCCGTCAGGGACAGGGGAAAGCCGATATATTATTTAAATGAGCTGGAATTTATCAAGGGAGAAATATGGGCTAATATCTGGAAGGATAATCGTATTGCCCGAATAAATCCTGATACCGGTCAGGTTATTGCCTGGCTGGACATGTCTCCTCTTGTCGATCTGATCGGCTCAAATGATCAGGAAAATGTTTTAAATGGTATTGCCTGGGATTCAGTCGGAGATCGAATTTTTGTTACCGGCAAGCGTTGGAATAAACTTTTTGAAATAAGTCTGTTACCCTGATTTTTACTAACCGTTCAAAAGTGTCCCCATCCCGGAGTCTCCCGCTGGTCGCTTACCGGCACCCTGTAAATAACAGCGAAGTGGCATCATACAATTACAGTGGTTAGCGAAATTAAAGTGCTTACCCGGCGGTGAGTAGTTACATAATTTTCATATGTGGCCTGGGTGACTTTTGTTGAAAGTCAGGCGCTGCCATGCCTCTGCAGCAGTTCATTTATTCTTTTTAGGAGGGCTTCAATATCCAGGGGCTTAGTCATAAATTTTAAATTTTCTTCGGCAACAATTTTGTTGGTAATAATATTATCCGTATGGCCGCTGATAAAGACAACCATGAAGTTTGGTTGATCTTTGCGTATTATATCATATACTTCCCATCCGTTTTTCTTAGGCATAACAACATCAAGCAGAGCCAGATTAATAATATGGCGGTTGTCAAGGTAAACGCTGAGGGCTTCTGCGCCGTCATTAGCCTGAAGGACGTTAATTCCTTTTTGTTTTAAGGCCATGCTGATTGATTCTCGAATCAGTTTGTCATCGTCGGCCAGCAGGATTGTCGGGCTGGCATTGTCTGCGGCATAGTCGGGTAACTGATAAATATCCTGTTCCTCCTGACATCTATCTACCATAACGGGAAGATAAATTTTAAAGGTTGTTCCCTGCCCGACCTGACTGCTGATATCAAGGTAACCATTATGCTCCCTGGCGATACGTGAAATAATGGAGAGCCCTAGTCCCGTACCTTTTTTCTTTTCCTTGGTGGTGTAAAACGGCTCACAAAGCAGGGACATGTTGGCGGCGGAAATACCTTCGCCGCTGTCGATAACAGAGAGAACCATGTAGCGACCAGACGGAATAGTACTGATATCGCCGATATAATTGTGGTCAAGTTCCTGCAGTCTGGTGGTAATGACCAGTGAGCCGCCGTTCGGCATGGCATCCTTGGCATTGGTGCAGAGATTAATTAAAATCTGTTCAATCTGATGCGGGTCGGCTAATATCGGCCGGTCATCGTCGGTTAAGTCTATTTCCCACACAATATGTCCGGGAATAAGGACTTTGATAATATCAAAAATATTTTTGACAATTTCATTTAAGTAGGTTTTTTTGGGATTAATTATCTGTCGCTGTCCAAATGAGAGCAAGTTGGACGTCAGGTTTTTGCCGAGTTTAGCGGAAATAATAATGTGTTTTATATAATTTTGAATTTGCAGGTTGTTTTCATCTACCTCATCATGGAGAAGATGAGTAAAGGTTACTATTGAGGTCAGGACGTTATTGAAATCGTGGGCAATTCCACCGGCAAAATGGCCGAGACATTCCATTTTCTGAGCCTGAAGCAATTCCGCCACCAGTTTTTTTCTTTCCGTTACATCCTGGTTGCTTGAACGTCGTCCCAGGAACTGGCCGTCAATAAAAATAGGGCTGCAGGTGTGGGACAGCCAGCGAATTTCCCCTTTTTTGGTTATGATGCGGAAGTCAATATCATTGTGGGCGGATGACTGCTGGTTATCCAAATGGTTGCGGAAAAGTTGTCGCTCATCCGGATGGATAATATTCTCAATAAGACTGGGGTGCTGAAGAAATTCTTCTTTACTGTAACCTGTTATTCTTTCACATGAAGGTGAAATAAAAATAATTTCGTTTTCTTCGGTAGTCCAGTATTCAAAGTTGTAGGCAAATTCCGAGACAATATGTAATTTTTTTTCATTTTCATTGATGGTTTTCTGGTATATTTTGCAACCTGTATAGAACTTAATGATTATCGCCCCGCCAAGGATAAGCATGATAAGGTGAGTAATTATCATTGACCACCAGGAGATTACAGCTGAATCATAATATGGTTTCATGGGAACCGAGATGCTGGTGGCTCCGATTATGTTGTTAGGGCCGTTATCATTAATTTTATGACATTTGATACATTGTCTAGTGGCCTTGAAGGGTCTGATCAGCCGCATGAATGATTTCCCTTTAATCCCGGCAATCTCATATATTTCATCCATTCCTCCGGCTAAAATTTTCAGCTTTTTTTCTTCCCATGGATCCGGGGTGTTTTCCGGATTTATCGGGGTAAGACTGACCGAGTGGTTCAGGACATGGAGGGCCTTATATTCATGGTAAACTTCGCTCTTCATCTGAAAGGGGCTGATCATGGTCAGGACAGGTCCTTCCAAGGTGTGAAGATCGCGAGTGCTAAAGTGAAGATGAGGATTAGGCTTATTTATTTCGGACTTGACGGCATATATTTCTCCATGTTTAAACATCCAGCTCTGGTAAGCCATAGTATGCCGGAAAATTGAATCAGCTTCGATTTTGGCCCGTTCAATGATCTCTTGATGATTTTGATAAAGATTCCAGCATGCGGAAATCAAGATCAGAATTATCCAGCTTGTCAGCATGCCGAGAAAATATTTTTCCGGCCATATTTTTTCCTTAATTTTTTTTATACCGATTTTTTCTGATGCCATAAAGCGGGTCAATTTCCGTGCAGTATTGTCTGTGCGTAATCGTTCACCGGATAAGCAGATTTTCGTAAAACTTAAACCTGTAAGTAAGCGTTTACCGGTGCCTTATATTTGTTCATTTGTACCTGCGCATCACCCTGGGAGGCTGTTCGGGAATGTTCTTTTTCCCAACTCTGTGTTATTTTGTAACTACTCTCAAGGGGTATGACTATAAGTATAATATGATTTCGTTACCCTGCTTAAAGACGCTTGTCAAGGGCATATTCCTGCCCTTAACCGCTTAACCGCTTTACCGCCTTAAACAGAAAATCACATTGCTCAATCTGAAAATGTTTGTTGATGATCACTTTTAAACAGTTGAAATTACGGGATGTTATCCATTTTTTGTTTACAGTTCTATTATTAAGGTGTATTTATAACTTTGTTGATTTAATTGAATTTTCCTTCAAGATCAAGGCATGCGGAAAAATTCACCGCAGGCATGTTGGTGATATTCCAAAAATAAATTTTTTCGTATAATGCAGAGATCAGGCGAAAAGACATTAAATCAACAGGCTTATTTATATTGTTTATCAGCTATCTGTTATACGCCTAATAAAGGAGGAAGCCCATGGGGGCTGACCGTCGACAAAAACAAATTTCCATAAAATCAGCTGCTAAAGATAAAAAAATTCTCATTGTCGATGATGACAAACTGATCCGTATCGGCCTGGAAAAATTTGTCTCTAAACTTGGATTTGAGACGCTTAATGCTTCATCCGGCGATATTGCCTTACGGATTATTGAAGATTCCAGTCCATTTATGGTTTTGCTTGATTTTAAGTTGGAAGGAGCTCATGACGGCCTTGATTTATTAAGTATGATAAAAAAATCTCGGCCGGAGATTGTAGTTGTAATGATCAGCGGCAAGGGAGATATACATGGCGCGGTTGAGGCTATGAAAGCAGGAGCGCTTGATTATCTGGAAAAGCCGGTTGATTTTCATCGGTTGGAGGAAATTTTAAAGTCAAGCCTTTCCCTTGAGTTAGCTTTACCGGCTAGTGGTCCAAGTATTCTCGACGATTTTATTCTTGCTAATGATAAAATGCGGAAAATTGCTGATATAATCCAGCGTCTAGCCCTTAAAACCGATATCACGGTTCTGGTTCTTGGCGAGAGCGGAACCGGAAAAAATTTTCTTTGCCAAAAAATTCATAAGTTAAGTTCCAGAAAGGATTACCCTTATGTGCAGATCGGCTGTTCAAATATACCTGAAACTCTTTTTGAAAGTGAACTGTTCGGCCACGAGAAAGGAGCATTTACAGATGCCAAGGCTGCTAAAAAAGGATTGATAGAGATGGCTCAGGGGGGAACTGTTCTCCTGGATGAAATCGGCGAGATGCCCTATACCTTTCAGGCAAAAATTCTCAGTCTTTTGGAGGAAAAACGTTTTCGGCGGGTAGGTTCTCTACAGGATATTCATGCTGATATCAGGTTGCTGGCAGCCACCAACAGGAATCTCCACGAACTGGTTCAGAAGAAAAGATTTCGTCTTGATCTTTTTTACCGGCTTAATGTGGCTACCATTGAACTTCCTCCGCTAAGAGAGCGGCGCGAAGATATTCCTCTTCTTGTGAATATTTTTCTGGATAAGTTTGGTGAAAAGTATATATGCCCCGGAAAAACAATAGATCGCGCCGGTATGGATATGTTGAAAGGTTACAGCTGGCCGGGGAATATTAGACAGCTGAAAAATCTTATTGAAAAGATGGTTGTATTGTCTGATGAGCAGGTAATAGGTATTGATGAAATAAGTTCTAATCTGCTGACTCAACAGGTGATTGAAGCGGAACAGGCGAACAGGCTGGAAAATATGACTGATTTGTCTCTTGAGGCCATGGAAAAAAAATATATTCGTACCGCAATGAAACTATCAGGTGGTAATCAGCGTAAGGCAGCTGATTTGTTAAAAATTTCTCGTGATACTCTGCGTTATAGATTAAAAAAACTAAAAAACAAAAGTAACTATTCAGCTAAGACCGAAAATTAACGAAAACCACCGGATGTAACTGTTCAGAGGTAAGCGAACGAAATGAGACTCCGTGGGCTTTAGCTGTGCCCGACAGGCAGGCGCACAGCATAGGGCTTTGGCATAAGTTGAATCCGAATGGAGGTGAATAGTTACCAGATAAAAACCGACTGGGCCGGACGCTCAATTATCCTGTTGTGAAAAATGTTTAATAAAATATTTAAGCTGAGATTTTTTTGGATGGTTAATTTCCTCAAAACAAAGACCTATTTTTTCCCTCCGCATAGATTCTTTATTAACTTCTTCTTTTTGCCAAATTAATTTAACCGGCAAATTGCTGATTCCCCAAAAATCATCCTGATAAAGAATGCTTATTTCAACTGGTTGAAATGCTTTTAGGGTACCATTTACATAACTGAGAGCTATTCCTCCCATACTGATATCGTCAATTCTACAGATAACATGCTCTGATTTCATCAAGGCCATGGCTTTGATTTTTTTATTTACCCTGAAGCGGGGAAAGTTTCTTTTTTCGAGCAAGTTGTTCATTGCGGTTTTAATTTGCGCTAATTGTTTGGCAGGTTAATACATAATATATATAATAACTGATAGATAAATGCAAAATTTTATTTTAAAATTTTGCAACTGCTCACAGGATACCGAATGGAATCTACGCTTATCTCTTGCCGCAGGCCGCCCGGCTCATGTATGACTAATACGCTATGCCGAACTACCTCGAAAATCTCCCGGAGTCTCTCGATGGTCGCTTACTGCATCCTGTAACTACTTACAAGCACAGTAGTTTATGAAAATTAATCACTACCCCTGAGAGTAGTTACGAAAATTTATTTAATGCAAAAAATGAACCGTATCAGATTGGTCGTTATTTATCTTCCCATATTACAAATTGTCTTGTTATGGATACAAAAATATTATTATAATTTTAAATAGTTATGCGGCTATTTTTTAATATGTCAATGATTTGTAAGCCATGGGAAACAGGAATGCCTTAGTCTTCAGCTACGGCTAATTTGATATTTGCTTAATTGTGGGTTATTTAGCGGGGGCATAAGACATAATTAAATTATAACGGCTCACAGGGGCACCGCATATGCGGTGCCCCTGTGAGCAGTTACGTTAAAACAAAAAAAGACGAACACCTTATCTCTACTAATTTATTTTTGCGTGAGCCCTGAAGAGCTTACCACGTGAGTAGTTGTCTCTGAAGCAGCAAAAAAAAAGGCCGCCGAAATAATTCAGCGACCTTTTGGTATTAGAAAAAGAAAATTGTCTTTGGGTTATTCAGTCGGTTCCAGAGCTTTGGCGCGTCCTTCCAGAAATTTCCAGGCTTTTTCAACATCGGCCTGGGATTGGGCCATAAGTTCATCCGCCATGGATGGGTTAGTCAGTTTCAACATTCTATAGCGGTTTTCACCAAGGGCATATTCTTCAAAAGGCATGGCAGGAGCCTTGCTGTCAATGGTCAAAGGATTTTTGCTCTGGGCTTCAAGGTCGGGATTGTAGCGATACAGGGGCCAATGACCGCACTTAACCGCCTTTTTCTGTTGTTCAAGCCCCTTGGTCATGTTGATGCCGTGGTTAATGCAATGGGCATAGGCAATTATTAAAGAGGGGCCGTTATAGGCCTCTGCCTCGTTCATGGCCTTGACCACCTGGGCCGGATTAGCACCCATGGACACCTTGGCCACATAGACATTACCGTAGGTGGTGAAGATCATGCCGATATCCTTTTTCGGCATTCTCTTGCCGCCGGCGGCAAACTGGGCTGTTGCGGCCCTGGGGGTTGATTTTGACATCTGGCCACCGGTATTGGAATAAACCTCGGTATCGAGAATCATAACATTGACATTCTCACCTGAGGCCAGAACATGATCAAGTCCGCCATAGCCGATGTCATAGGCCCAACCGTCACCGCCGAAAATCCAGACTGATTTTTTCACCAGATAGTCGGCAACATGATAGAGCCGTTTGGCAATAATATTGCCATTGCCTTCAAGTTTGGCCTTAAGGTCAGCGACATTTTTCCGCTGGGCCTCGATCTCATCTCTGGTGGTCTGTGAAGCCTTAATCAACTTGTTGGCCATTGCTCTGGTGATCAGTTTTTCCTTAACCGCAGAATCAAGCAGTTCAGTTGCCTGGGATGCCAGTTTATTAACGGTCTGGCGCATGCCGAGGCCGAATTCCGCGTTATCCTCAAACAGAGAATTCGACCAGGTCGGGCCGCGTCCATCAGCCCGTTTCGCGTAAGGCGTAGTCGGCAGGTTCCCGCCATAGATGGAGGAACAGCCGGTGGCATTGGCAATCATCATTCGGTCGCCGAACAGCTGGGTGGTCAATTTGACATAAGGAGTCTCACCGCAACCGCCGCAGGCTCCGGAGAACTCAAACAGGGGACGGAGCAACTGGCTGCCCTTGATGGAAGCCGGATTCAGCTCGGAGTACGGCATTTCCGGCAGGTCAAGGAAAAATTTAAAATTCTTGCTTTCTCTGGTCCGCAGGGCGTCGGTATTCTTAACCATGTTAATGGCTTTTTTGTCGGTCTTGTTACCGTCTTTATCCTTCTGGTGAGCCGGACAGGTATTAACACACATGCCGCAACCGACGCAGTCTTCAGTGGCCACCTGGATAATAGCCTTACGGCCCTTATAGTTTTTGCCCTTGGCCGAAGCAGTTTTCAGACCCTTGGGAGCTTTCTTCAGGTCGGTCGGCTTGGCGATTTTGATCCGGATCGCGCCATGAGGACAGACAATGGAACATTGGGCGCACTGAATACAGGTCGCAGGATCCCATTCCGGTACCATTACCGCGATGTTACGTTTTTCATACTGAGTGGTGGCAGTGGGCCAGGTACCGTCATCAGGAATCTGGGAGATCTTGAGCTGGTCACCCTTGCCTTCGATCATGGTGGCGGTTACTTCCTTGACAAAGTCAGGGGCCTCAGCCGGTACGGTCAGCGGCAGATCATGGCCGTTTACAGTTTTAGGCACCTTTACTTCAACAATATTATTGACGGCAACATCAACGGCGTCATAGTTCATCTTGACAATTTTTTCGCCTTTTTTGCCGAAAGTTTTCTTGATGGCGTCTTTGATGGCCTTGATAGCCTGATCCTTGGTCAGAATACCGGAGATCAGGAAAAAGGCGGTCTGCATGATCATGTTGATCCGGCCGCCGAGTCCTATAGCTCCAGCCAGGCTGATAGCATCGATAATATAGAATTTGACCTTTTTCTCAATCATCTGCTTCTGCACGGCAGCCGGCAGTTGTTTCCATATTTTCCCTTTGCTGAAATTGGTGGTCAGCAGGAAGGTGCCGCCTTCTTCCATATGGGACAGCATGTCATATTTGTCAAGGAAGGTTGAGTTGTGGCAGGCGATGAAATTGGCCTTGCTGATCAGGTAAGGGGCCATGACCTGATGCTTGCCGAAACGGAGATGACTGGTGGTAATCGAACCTGATTTTTTTGAATCATAGACAAAATAGCCCTGGGCGCTGTTGTCTGTTTCAGTACCGATAATTTTAATAGTGTTTTTGTTGGCCCCGACCGTGCCGTCGGAACCCAGACCAAAGAACATGGCCCGGAATACGCTTTCATCTTCAATATTAAATGAAGGATCATAATCCAGGCTGGTAGAGCTGATATCATCGTGGGGGCCGACGCAGAAACGTTTTTTCGGGGCCCAGGCCTTCATGTTGTCGTAAACCGCCTTGACCATGGCCGGACTGAATTCGGCGGAACCCAGACCGTAACGGCCGGAAAGGATCATCGGGGTCTCGCGCATGGTGCTGTTTTCAATGGCCTCGGCCACAGCGGCGCGAACATCAAGATAGAGGGGCTCACCCGGACTTCCCGGTTCCTTGCAGCGGTCGAGTACGCAAATTCTTTTGACGCCGGCAGGCAGGGCATTTACCATGGCCCTGGCATCAAAGGGACGATAGAGGCGTACAATAACCATGCCTACTTTTTCACCACCGGCAATCAGATGTTCAACTGTGGCATTAACGGTTTCCGCGCCCGAACCCATGATAACGACTATATCTTCAGCATCCGGAGCGCCGATATAATCGAAGAGATGATACCGACGACCAGTGAGTTTAGCGAATTTATCCATGGTTTCCCGGACGATTCCAGGCACTGCCTCATAATATTTGTTAACGGTCTCGCGGCCGGTAAAGTAAACATCAGGATTCTGGGCCGTACCGCGTATCATGGGGCGATCCGGGGTCAGGCCGCGCAGACGATGCTCAATAACCAGGTCTTCGTCAATCATTTCCCGCATGTCATCCATGGTCAACTGTTCCATTTTCTGAATTTCATGGGAAGTGCGGAAACCGTCAAAGAAATGCATGAAAGGAATACGTGATTTCAGGGAAGACTGGGTAGCTATCAGGGCCATATCCTGAGCTTCCTGAACATTCTGGGAACCGAGCAGCCCCCATCCGGTCTGGCGAGCCGCCATAATGTCGCCGTGGTCGCCGAAAATCGACAGACCCTGGCAGGCCAGGGAACGGGCGGTGATATGAAAAACCGTGGGGGTCAGCTCACCGGCCAGTTTGAACATGTTGGGCAGCATGAGCATCAGTCCCTGGGATGCGGTAAATGTAGTACAAAGCGCGCCTGTGGTCAAAGAGCCGTGGAGTGATCCGGCTACGCCGCCTTCCGACTGCATCTGGCTGACAACCGGGACGCTGCCCCAGATATTTTCCTGTCCGGCATTGGCCTTGGCGTCTGCCTCGGCTGCCATGGGTGAAGATGGTGTGATTGGATAGATTGTGATGATTTCGCTGGTGGCATAGGCAACATGAGTACAGGCCTGATTGCCATCAATGGTTACCATTTTACGAGACATATTCTCTCCTTGTCTAAATAAAATTAATGAGGATAAAAACTTAACGTATATAAATTGGGTTCAGATACTAATAATCGTAAAATCAGGCAGTTAAGCATCTGTAAGATCGAAAAAACGTTAATCTTATTTGTCGAACTTGTAACGATACCTCAATATAAAGATAATTTCCACTATATTTGTCTATTTTTGTTGGAAACCTATAAAAATTAAGCGGTATTTTTTATAAACTGCCGGCTTTAACTAATTTTTTCTTGATTTTAAACAAAAATATTTCGTATTCTGAATAAGTTAACATAGGAGTTTTCAGAGCCGAAAACAGGAAGTGCCGTACCCATAAGATAACTCCTCTATGGGATAAGCGCCTAATGTGTGCAAACCGGAGTATTTGTAACTGGTTACAGGGTGCAGGTAAGCGACCGTAGGGAGACTCCGAACATGCGGCACCCTGTGAGCAGTTACCCCATAAGGAGATTTACAAATGAGGACACAGGCTGGAGGAAAAACAATTTTGTATTTACCGGTTATGACAGGATATTTAACTGTTTTTCTGCTTTTAACCTGTTATCCGATTTCGGCTTTTGCGGCGGAAAAATTATATGTCGGGCCTGATACCTGTGGTGAATGCCATGAGGAAGAATACAAGAGTTTTAAAAAATACGCGAAAAAAAATCATTCCTATGAAAGTATTTTAAAAATGAAACCGGGGCTGCAGGATAAAGAGTTTAAAGAATGCCTGCAATGCCATACAACCGGCTATGGCCGTCCCGGCGGTTTTGTTTCCGTAGAAAAAACACCTGATTTAAAAAATTTAAGCTGTGAGACCTGTCATGGTCCGGGCAGTGTTCACGCTGAAAGTGAAGACCCGGATGATATTATCGGAAAATTATCCCTGACCCAGTGTGAAAGGTGCCATAACGCGGAGCGGGTTGCTGATTTTGACTACAAACCACTGATATACGGGGGGGCGCATTAATGAAAAATCAAAATTTGCAATTCATGGTGACCAGTCGCCTCGTCCTGATCCTGGCGGTAATATTTTCTCTTTTGATTTCAATAAATTATTATTACCAGCGTAAAAGTATGGAACAGGAGGCCTCCCGTTCCGCCGCTATGCTTGAAAGCGCGCTTTTTAATGCCATTCGTAACCCGATGTCAAAAAATGACGCGCAAACGGTTCGCCTGCAGTTTGCCGGGGTAAAGCGTAATATGATCGGTGTTCAGAGTTATATTTTCAGTTTTGATAACCGGATTGTTTATGGTTCTGAAAAAAAATTTATTGGTCAAAGAATTGACAAACTCATTAAATCTCCAGAGCTTGCCGATGATCTCGGCAAGATAATCACCCAGGGCAAGAGCGTAAAAGATAATTATATCGAAAAAATAGATTCCATCCCTTATTTGACTCTTGTCAGGCCGATCTTAAATGAAAAGAAATGTCATCATTGTCACGGAGCAAGCAGAAAGGTGCTGGGCGGCATGTTGGTGCGCCAGGATCTGACCGGCATGGAGGATGCTCTGGCCGGTCTGCGTAACAAGAATATTCTGGTAGGCCTGCTGGGAGCGATATTTGCGCTTGTCTCCCTTTACCTTTTAATTACCCTGAAAGTGGTTAAGCCGATAAAATTACTGACCGAGGTGCTCAGGGACGGGGCGGAACAGGTTGCAGACGCGGCAGGTGGCGTAGCCGGATCCAGTCATACTCTTGCCGGTGGAGCCTCGGAACAGGCAGCGTCGCTTGAACAGACTTCCGCCGCCTTTGAACAGATTGCCGCCATGACCAGACGTAATGATGATTCAGCCAGTCAGGCGGATGTGTTGGTCAAAAATACTCTGGAGAAAGTTGATGAGGCAAGTAATTTTATGAAAGACCTTGACATGTCTAACAAGAAAATTGTGGCGGCCAGTGAGGAAACGCAGAAAATCGTCAACACTATTGATGAAATTGCCTTTCAAACTAACCTGCTGGCCTTGAATGCCGCTGTTGAGGCGGCCAGGGCCGGAGAAGCTGGAGCCGGATTTGCCGTAGTGGCTGAAGAGGTGCGCAACCTGGCCATGCGTTCTGCTGAAGCGGCCAAGACAACTTCAAATCTTATTGAAACCACTGTGGCCAGGATTGCCGAGGGGGAAAGCCTGGGCCGCAAGACTAATGATGCCTTTGCCGAGGTAATTGATGAGGTGGCCAAGGTTGGCTCACTGGTTGGTGATATTGTTATTGCCTCGCATGAACAGGCTGAAGGAGTTGAACAGATAAATACCACCATGAGCCAGATTGACGGGGTGGTTCAGCAGAATGCGGCCAATGCTGAGGAAATTGCCTCAGCGGTTGAAGAGCTTAATGCCCAGGCTGAAGAAACTAAAAATATTGTCGGGCAGTTGGAGATTATTATTGAAGGGGAGGTATAAGTTGTTCAATAAAGCTGCGAAGTTGCTTCGCGCTTAGATAAAGTCCGGTTAAAATTTCGCCGTTACATTCAAGGGCCGGAATCATTCTGATTCCGGCCTTCCATGTTTTCAGGGGATTTTTAGTCAGCTCAACCTCTGTTACCTCAAGGTTAAATTCTTTTTCTAATTTTTTCAGTTCTCCGGCCACCAGCATACAGCGGGGACAGATGGCTGAGCGATAAAAGGTTATCCTCATTTTTCCAGCATCTGTTTTATATGGTATTGATCCGGTTGCGGGGGAATATATATTTCCAGGTTGCTGTTCCAGCGGCTGACAAGGTGTTGAGTCATGAGAACCCGCATCATGTTTTTCAGCTGAACCAGAGTTTCATAATGATGGATAAAATATTCTCCATAACTGTTTACGGAGATCAGAGATGATTGCAGTTCAGGCGATTTTTTATCAATTGGTTTCTTGCTGAAGTTTACCACAACCATAGCCTTATTTATCTTTTCCCGGCCCAGCAGTTCTTCGGCTGAAATATGAGAAAAATTAAACTTGGGAAAGGTTGAATATAATATGTCGGCTAAGCCCTGAATGTCAGCCAGGACAACAGGCAGATAATTTTTGGTCAGATGAAAAACGGTTTTTTTGTTATAAAGATTATTGACCATGAGCCAGGCGATTAACCTTATCGGATCATAGTCCTTTTTTATCAACATATCCTTATTGCCTTTCAGGGAATCAAGACTATGTTCACCCTGAAAAACATAATAAAAATCTTTGCTTCCTGATCTTGAGGCATGAAAGGTAAGATTCCGGCGAACCATCATATCCCGGGAAACGGAACGGATATATTCTATTTTACCCTCTTTATGATCATAAAAGGTATAGAGCTTTCTTCCCAGGATGGAAATATCACGCTCATTTATTGTTATTCCTGTTCCCTGCTTGAAATTTTTAAAGATCATCCGCAGTCTTTTATATGTTTCGATCAGATATTCATGAACCCCGGTTCCGGTTTTAATCTGTTTTTTGAAGCTCCAGGAATGAAATTTAATTAATTCTTCATGGTCGTCAGGCAGCAGATTCCACTGTTTCATTAATTTTATAATTTCTTTCAGCTCTCGGGTTTTTCGGGGACTGATTGCCTCAACTGTCTTCAGGAACAGGCATTGACGCATAAATTTTTCTTCTTTATGCAAGGTTTTGTCCTGGCGATAAAAAGCGACAATGTCCCTGGCTAAAATAAGATAAGGGTCGACCTCGGCGAATTCCATTCGCGGATCATCTTTGGCCAGTTGATCATGAAATGTCACCAATCTTTTAATTTTATTAGACAAAAGTGGAAGGTCATCACTTTTCTGCCGGAGAAGTAATTCCAGATAGGCAAATTTGATAACTGATTTAAACGGGCTGTCCAAGGCCTTGTTCATCTGCCAGAGACAAGCTCCGAAAATTTCTTCCCTGGGTATTTTCGACAGATAGCCAAGGTCGATAAAGTCTGCCGAATTTATTTTTTTTGTCTCAACAAGCCTTGCCGTAAATTTTGTATAGGCTGTAGAGGAGAGTCCGGGCGGAATCAACCACCAGAGCAGCATTTTGCCGGCAACCAGGATATGGGTTCTGAACAGTTCATCCTTTAGCAGAAGTTTCAGGGCTGAACCGGCTGACTCCTCTTCGGCTGCGGATTCAAAGCTGTTTTCCCTGGTTTGTTCAATATCCATTAAAAAGAAATAAACTTCATGGCCTTGTTGCTCGGCCCATTCTTCTATGCCCCGGCATTTTTCTTCCAGCATTTCCAGACCATCGCTGCCAAGCTCTTCATGGCTGATACTTACCCAGTAATCACAGTCGGATTTTTCTGTCTGGCCGATTGTGCCTATACTGCCGATGGTTTTAAGCGAGTGGATGAATGGTCTTGTCCCATAAGGAGTGGGGGTTCGAACGGAACGAGCAGTTGAGTCATCAAAGTAAAGGTTGAACCGCTGGGAGTTCATGGCTTCATCGGGCTGAAAATGATGGATACCGAAGGGACATTTTTTATCATCGACAAAACCGGGAAGATCCGGATAGTTACAGTGAAGGAGCCAGGGGATAACATTGAAAAGAAAATCCGCATCATCATGGTTAAAGGCAAAAGCTTTATCCCGACGACCGGCATTGTATTCCTGATAAGCCTTGATTCTGGTCTCAAAGGTGATCATATACGTTGGATTGCCGCTGCCAGACGCACGGCCTGCACAGTAGATTGCACCTCATGCACCCGGAGGATATCAACTCCGGCAGCCACGGCCAGGGCGGAAATTACCGCAGTGCCGTTATCTCTATCCTGAGGATTATCAATGTCAAGCAGCGCCCCGATAAAGGCTTTGCGGGAATGACCCAGGAGGATTGGAACTTTAAGTTCCTTGAAACGATGCAGGTTTTTGAGAATGAGAAGGTTATGCTCAAGGTTTTTGCCAAAGCCTATGCCCGGATCAACTATAAGCTGATTACGTTCAAGACCATTGGCAACAGCCCAGTTAAGCCTTTCATGAAGAAATCCGGTTATTTCTCTGACAACATTTTCGTATTGAGGATTTTTCTGCATATTGTCGGGACTTCCCTGCATATGCATTATAATTACCGGAGCAGAAAATTTTCGCGCCACCTTGACCATTTCCGGATCAAAACTTAAGGCGCTGATGTCGTTAATAATATCGGCGCCTGCCTCTAATGCCTGACGGGCCACTTGGGATTTTGTCGTATCAATGGATATGGGAATTGAAAATTTCCGGCGAATGAAGGTGATCACGGGAATTACCCGGTTTACTTCCTCTGTAAGTTCAACCTTTGGCGCAAAAGGTCTGGTTGATTCGCCGCCGATGTCAAGTATATCAACCCCGGCGGAAATCATTTCTTTGATTCGTTTTTCCAGGTTTGCCCGGCTGGTCAGCTCACCGCCGTCGGAAAACGAATCAGGAGTTATATTTAAAATCCCCATTACATGAGGACGTTTACCCAAATCAAGGGTCTGATTATGACAACGAATCTCCATTGCAGGCAGCTTATGTCAACAATATAAGCATCACTATTCTTCCGACTTTATTATTGGATCTCCGGCCGGTTCAGGGTTGACAGCAGGTTCCTGCGCGGCTTCCTTCTCCTTACTCTCAGCCTCAGGCTCCGTCGTCTCGGGCGCAGGCGGAGGTTCCGGTTTCGTTTTTTCTTCAACAACCTTTTCCGGCAGATTTTCTCCGGCCATAAGCAGGTCTATTTCATCGGCAATAATGGTCTCTCGATCCAGCAAAGCCAGAGAAATTTCTTTTAGAATTTCAAGATGTTCTGAAAGAAGTTTATGTACCTTGTCATTGGCTTCGGAGATTATCCGTCTGACTTCGTCGTCAATTTTAATGGCCGTGCTCTCGCTGTAATCTCGATGCTGGTTTATTTCCCGGCCCAGAAATATCTGTTCTTCTTTTTTGCCATAGGTCAGAGGGCCCAGTTCTTCGCTCATACCCCATTCACAGACCATTTTCCGGGCCATTTCAGTGGCCCGTTCAATATCATTACCCGAGCCCGTGGTAATTTCGCCGAAGATAAGTTCTTCCGCTACCCGGCCTCCGAGGAGAATACAGATATTGTTGAGCAGGTATTTTTTTGAATGGGTATAATGTTCGTTGGTAGGCAGCTGTTGAGTCAGGCCCAGGGCTCTGCCCCGCGGAATAATTGTTACCTTGTGAATAGGGTCGGTGCCGGGCAGCAGCTTGGCAATAAGGGCATGGCCCGCTTCATGGTAGGCGGTAATTTCCTTTTCTTCCGGGGTAATAATCATGCTGCGTCTTTCTGCGCCCATCATGATTTTATCTTTGGCCTTTTCCAGAATGTTCATGGAAATTGTTTCATCTCCATGACGGGCAGCCATGAGCGCAGCCTCATTGACCATATTTTCCAGGTCGGCCCCGGTAAAGCCGGGGGTTCCCCGAGCAATTATTTTCCAGTCGACATTAGCGGCAATTTTTGTTTTGTTGCCGTGAACTTCAAGAATCTTTTCGCGTCCGCCCACGTCAGGCACCGGCACCACAACCTGACGGTCAAAACGTCCTGGTCTGAGCAGGGCAGGGTCAAGGACATCAGGCCGGTTGGTGGCGGCAATGATGATAACACCGGAACTGGACTCAAAGCCGTCCATTTCCACCAGCATCTGGTTCAAGGTCTGTTCCCGTTCATCATGACCGCCGCCCAGGCCCGCACCCCGATGCCGGCCCACAGCATCAATCTCATCAATAAAGATAATGCAGGGCGCATTTTTTTTGCCCTGGTTAAAAAGATCACGAACTCTGGACGCGCCGACGCCAACAAACATTTCCACAAAGTCGGAACCGCTGATGGTAAAAAAAGGCACCCCTGCTTCACCGGCAATAGCCTTGGCCAGCAGGGTTTTACCGGTGCCGGGCTGGCCTACCAGCAACACGCCTTTGGGAATACGGCCCCCAAGTTTAGTAAACTTTTTCGGCTCCTTGAGAAAATCGATTATTTCTTCCAGTTCTTCCTTTGCTTCCTCAATGCCGGCTACATCCTTGAAGGTGACCTTTGTATCATCTTCATTCATTATTTTATGCCGGCTTTTACCAAATGACATGGCCTTGCCTCCACCCATCTGCATCTGGCGCATAAAGAAAACCCAGACGCCGATTAACAGCAGCATGGGAAACCAGGAAATTAAAACTGTTACATACCAGGGAGTTTCTTCCTTTTGTTTCACCGAGATACCCACCCCTGATTTACGGAGAAACGGAATCAGATCAGGATCGCTTAATGGGGTAATAACAGTAAATTTACTACCGCTCCGGCCGCTGCCGATAATCTTGTCTCCCTGGATTTCCACCTGGTTTACCGCCCCGGATTCAACACTGGAAAGGAAATCGCTGTAACTGATTTCCGTCTGTTGTACCTGGGGAGTGTTAAAGAGATTAAAGAGCAGGATCATGGTCAGACCAATAACCAGCCACATAGAGAGATTTTTATAAAAAACGTTCAAATGTAGACCTCGTAAAGTTTAAAGCAACCGTAACTGCTAACAGGACACCGCATATTTCCGCGATCAGCCTGTCTTACATAGCACTAGTATACTGTCCTCTAACTGTTCAGATGTGCTGAAAGTTGACAGCTAATGATATTCTTGAATAGATTTTACTTCAGGTTCTTTTTTCCGCATGGTGTCTATGGCCCTGACCATGAATTCCGCCCCTGCACTGGTAGTAGTGTAGGGAAGATGATAGTCCAGTGCGGCCCTGCGGATAAAATATGAGTCTTCGGTAGTTCTGGTTCCCATTGAAGTATTGAAAATCCATTGAATAGCATTATCGTGGATTTTGTCAAGGACATGCGGCCGGCCTTCGGATATTTTATAAACCCTTTCACACTTCACTTCGTTACTCTGGAGAAAATCAGCCGTTCCTCTGGTTGCCAGAATCTTAAAACCCAGCTCGTTTAATTTGCGGGCAATGGGAAGGCATGATTCTTTATCGGCATCCCTGACGCTGATAAAAACCGTTCCCTGTTCAGGAATATGTTGACCAGCGGCAAATTGCGATTTGGCAAAGGCCATGCCCAGGGAATCATCAATGCCCATGACCTCACCGGTTGATTTCATCTCCGGCCCCAGGAGAGTGTCAACATTGTCAAAACGGTCAAAGGGGAATACCGCTTCCTTAACAGCGTAATGTTTTACCACAACTTCGGAAGTCAATCCCAGATCAGCAAGTTTTTCGCCCATCATAACTCTGGTGGCCAGTTTGGCCAGGGGAACGCCGGTGGCCTTGCTGACAAAGGGGATGGTTCGCGAGGCACGAGGGTTGACTTCGAGAATATAAAGGATATCATCCTTTACTGCGTATTGAATATTCATCAAACCGATAACATTTAACTCCGAGGCCATGGCCCTGGTCGCCTCTTTAATCTTTTTGATAAATTTCGGGGTCAGATTATGGGGCGGCAGGACGCAGGCCGAATCCCCGGAATGAATCCCCGCCTCCTCAATATGTTCCATAATACCACCTATAACAGTTATTTCACCATCAGAAACAGCATCAACATCAATTTCAACTGCGTCTTTCAAAAATTTATCGATTAAAATTGGTCTTTCCGGCGATACATCAATGGCTGAGATCATATAATCCTGCAGATCATGTTCATTGTAAACGATACGCATGGCCCGACCGCCCAGGACATAGGAAGGACGGACAACAACCGGATAACCGATCTCATCGGCAATTTTTAACGCCTGGTCAGGGGTTTGAGCTGTGCCGTTTTCCGGCTGAATAAGGTTTAGTTTGTGGAGAAACTGCTGGAATCGTTTTCTGTCCTCTGCCCGGTCGATTGAGTCAGGGGTAGTTCCTAAAATAGGAACGCCAAGATCGGCTAAAGGGACGGCAAGGTTAAGAGGAGTCTGCCCCCCGAACTGGACAATAACACCTGCTGGTTTTTCTTTTTCAATAATATGATAGACATCTTCCCTGGTTAAAGGTTCGAAATATAATTTATCAGAGGTGTCATAATCGGTACTCACGGTTTCAGGATTGGAATTAACCATGATACTTTCAATTCCCATTTCCTTTAAGGCAAAGGCGGCATGGACACAGCAATAATCAAACTCAATCCCCTGACCGATACGATTGGGGCCGCCCCCGAGAATCATTACTTTTTTTCTTGCGGTGCGGCGTGATTCATCTTCAATTTCATATGTTGAGTAATAATAAGGGGTATATGCTTCAAATTCGGCCGCGCAGGTATCAACCAGTTTGTAGACCGGCTTGATTGCCAGTTTTTCCCGCAGTTCCCTGATATCGTTTTCACTGGTGCCGGTGAGCCAGGCAAGCTGGGCATCGGCAAAGCCGAACTGTTTAACCCTGGTGAGAAAATCATTATCCAGTCCGGAAAAACCTTTTTCTTTGATCAGTTTTTCCATATCGACAATTTCTTGAAGATTATGGAGAAACCAGGGATCAACGGCAGTAAGCTCATACAGCCTGTCAATGCTCATCCGGCCCCGCAATCCTTCATAAAGGGCAAAGATGCGGGCGGAATTAGGTTTACGCAACAGTTGTTCCAGTTCATGGATCTCAAGGTTCGCAAGATTAAATTTAGGTCCGCCGCCAAAACCGGCGCAGCCGATTTCCAGGGAGCGCAGCCCCTTCTGCAAAGCCTCTTTAAAGGTGCGGCCGATAGCCATTGTTTCGCCGACTGATTTCATGGCCGTGGTCAGGACATCCTCGGTTTCCGGGAATTTTTCAAAGGTCCAGCGGGGAATTTTTACCACGCAGTAATCAATAGTAGGTTCAAAGGCGGCATAGGTTTCCCTGGTGATATCATTAGGTATTTCGTCAAGAGTGTAACCTACGGCAAGCTTGGCGGCAATTTTGGCAATAGGAAAGCCGGTAGCCTTGGAGGCCAGGGCTGAACTGCGGGAAACCCGGGGATTCATTTCAATCACCATCAATTCTCCATCAGTTGGATTAACGGCAAACTGGACGTTTGAGCCCCCGGTTTCAACCCCTATTTCCCGCATGATGGCCAGGGAGGCATCACGCATAAGCTGGTATTCCCGGTCGGTTAATGTCTGGGCCGGGGCCACGGTAATTGAATCGCCGGTATGAACTCCCATGGGATCCATATTTTCAATGGAACAGATAATGACAACATTGTCATTTTTATCCCGCATGACTTCAAGTTCATATTCTTTCCATCCCAGCAGGCTACGTTCCAGCATAACCTCGGTATTTAAGCTGAGATCAAGTCCGGCTGTGCAGAGATCTTTCAGCTCCTGACTGTTATACGCGACACCGCCGCCGGTTCCGCCCAAAGTAAAACTTGGACGGACGATAATGGGAAACCCTATCTTGTCGGCAGCCTTAAGGGCCTGGTCAACAGTATGAACAATGGCGCTTTCCGGCACCTTAAGGCCGATATTACCCATGGCATCACGAAATGACTCCCGACCTTCCGCTTTTTTGATGACATCTATGTCGGCAGCCAGAAGTTCAACATTGTATTTGTCGAGAATTCCAGCCTCGGCTACGCGAATGGCGGTATTCAGCCCGGTCTGTCCGCCCAGAGTCGGCAACAAGGCATCCGGACGTTCTTTTGCAATGATTTTGCCGACCATCTCAGGAGTAATCGGTTCAATATATGTCCGATCGGCAATTTCCGGGTCAGTCATGATTGTTGCCGGATTAGAGTTGATGAGGATCACTTCATAACCCTCTTCCTTCAGGGCCTTGACCGCCTGGGTGCCGGAATAGTCAAACTCGCAGGCCTGGCTGATGATAATGGGACCGGAGCCGATTATTAAAATTTTTTTTATGTCAGTACGTTTAGGCATAGCTTCAGGGTTCAGAGGTTCAAGAGGTTCAGGGGGTCAGGGGTTCAGGAGGGTGGTGATCATAGATGTTAACCTTTGAACCTGGAACCTCTGAACCTTAAAATTATTTGGCTTTTTCCATTTCCTCTATAAAACGATCAAAGAGGTAAATTGAATCATGAGGGCCGGGAGCATGTTCCGGATGATGCTGAACAGAGAAGGCCGGATAATCCAGATGACGCATTCCCTCAAGGCTGTTGTCGTTTAAATTTATATGGGTCAGCTCAATTTTACTTTTATCAAGGCTGTCCGGGTCGACGCAGAAACCATGATTTTGTGAAGTTATTTCAATTTTGCCGGTATGCAGATCTTTAACCGGCTGATTGGCGCCCCGGTGGCCGAATTTCAGCTTGTAGGTTTTGCCGCCATAAGCCAGTCCTAAAATCTGGTGACCAAGACAGATACCAAAAACAGGTTTTTGCCCCAGCAGTTCACGAACAGTATCAACAATCTTCGGTACCCCGGCAGGATCTCCCGGGCCATTAGAGAGAAATATGCCGTCAGGAGCCATTGCCATAATATCGGCAGCGGAAGTTGTGGCCGGTATTACCTGAATTGCGCATTTATTGGATAAGATGCGTAACTGATTATATTTCAGCCCGAAATCTAATGCTGCGACCTTATATTTGCCTGGATCGGCAGTAGTAAAATCAGTTCCGTTGACCGGCCCGCCGGCAGTCCAGCCGTAAGGTTCTTTACAAGTTACTTCTTTAACCAGATTTCGACCAATAAGACCGGCTGACTTTTTTGCCTTGGCAACTAATGATTCAGGATCAAGATCATCCGTGGAAACAACAGCCTTTAAAGCGCCCTCAAGCCGGATGTGACGGGTAAGCGCCCTGGTGTCAACGCCTTCAATTCCCATTATATTAAATTTTTCGAGAAAGTCAGCCAGGTTGCCGGTGGCGCGAAAATTACCGGGGTGCCTGCAGTATTCTTTAACAATAAAAGCTTCGAGATGAATGCCGGCTGATTCCATGTCATCATGATTTACCCCGTAATTACCTATTAAAGGATAAGTCATGGCAACAATTTGACCTTTATAGGATGGATCGGTCAGAACTTCCTGGTAACCGGACATACTGGTATTAAAAACAATTTCTCCGGAGATTTCACCGGAACCGGAGAAGGTTCGACCGAAAAAAATTGTCCCGTCTTCAAGGGCAATAAGGGTTTTCATATTTAAATATTATCCTTAATTAGCAATATTTAAAATCCAGGTGCCTGTCCGAGCTTATAAGCCGAAGCAAAAAGTCGGAGAATTGAAATCATTTTTTTCGCTCATTTGCTGCAAATAGCTGGGCTGTTTTCGGACAGGGGCCTGGTGATTTGTAAAAAGAAAATCAAAACATTAAAACTTTTATTATGTGCTTAGTCAATAGAAATCAAGGGCAAAGATTGCTTAAAAATTTGACCTTTAGGCAATTGTAACGAAACAGCAGTAAGTGAAAGGAAATAAATGCCGTAAAAAAAATATATAATAATGGATAGATAAGGACTCACTCAAAAATAACTTCGCATTCTAAGGCGCAATCTGAACATTGAGAAAAGCGTATAAAATTACTCAAACCACCGACCGTAACTATTCAAAAATGTTGTCGGCCACTGTAATTGTAACTGTTTACAGGGTGCTGGTAAGTGACCGGCAGGAGCCCCTTGGAAATTTTTGTGATCAGTCCGGCGCAACCTGTTAATTATATGTAAAGCCGGACTGATCACGGCCAGGTAAACGAGCTTGCGAGACTCCGGATCCGGTGCTCTGTGAGCAGTTACGTTTACTTTTTTATATTGCACCCCTGGGAATTGCTGGAAAACGGCATAATTATAAAGAACCAACTTGCTGTTTTTTTTTATTTCGGTTATATGACCACCTGGTCACATCATATATGTCAAGACAACAGCAGTTGCAGGTTTAACCTTTTTGTAATTTTACTCACCAGTAACTGCTCACAGAGCACCGCATATTCGGAGTTGGAGTTTATGCCCCTGTTTTTAAGGGCGCTTATCTCCGCGATCAGCCTGTCTTACATAGCACCAGTATGGTGCGCCGGTCTGATCACGAAAATCTAACGGAGTCTCCCTTTGGTCGCTTACCTGGAGTCTCCCTTTGGTCGCTTACCTGGAGTCTCCCTTTGGTTGCTTACCTGGAGTCTCCCTTTGGTCGCTTACCTGGAGTTTCCTCTGGTCGCTTACCTGGAGTTTCCTCTGGTCGCTTACCAGCACCCTGCAGGTAAATGCAGACTCCGGGCAGTTACAAATACCGAGGTTTGCGCACATTAAGAGCTTACTCCATGAGCAGTTACCCTCACTAAAGGCAACAGATAACTATTTATGACGGATAAAGTAAAACAACAATGCCGGGCCAGAATAGGCATGGTTAACTTTATTAATACCGCTCCCCTTTATGAGGTCTGGCGGCAGACGGTCAATCGGCCCCAGTGGCGGATAACTGAGGCCGCGCCCACAACCCTGAACAAAATGCTCTATGAAAATATGCTTGACCTCGGCTTTGTCTCATCCCAGGAATATGCGGCCCACCCCCATCTTTACCGGATGCTTGCTGATTTATCCATCAGCGCCACCGGCCCGGTGGGCAGTGTTTTTCTTTTTTCCCGGTTTAAGCCCCAAGAGTTAGACCACAGGCTGGTGTTGTTAAGTTCCCAGTCCCAGACCTCTGTGGCCCTGGTAAAAATTATTCTTGAAGAATTTTATCAGGTTTTTCCCCGTTATGCGGTAAATAATGAAAACCGGAAGCTTAACAAGGCTGCGGCAGTGCTGGCCATCGGTGATGACGCCCTGCGTCTGGTCGGGAAAAACAGCTTTCCGGTTCAGCTTGATTTAAGCGAAGTGTGGCAGCAGCATACCGGACTGCCCTTTGTCTTTGCGGTCTGGGCGGTAAGGGATAATTTCTGGCGGCAGGACAAATCATGTGTGGGACAAATCCGCCGGGAACTGCTGCGCTGCGTTAATGACGGGGGTAAAAACCTGAGAGCCGTCTGTGAAACCGTTGCCCCCCGTATTCCCATGACGACTGCGGCCTGCTATGATTATCTCCGCTCCATAGAGTATGATCTTTCCCCAGACAAGAAGCAGGCCCTGGAGACCTTTTATTCATTTTTAATCAAACGGGGAGAGGCGCCTGAAGAGGCCCTGCCGATTAAACTGATAAGTTAATAAAATATGCGGACTCCTGAAGAAAAGAAAATTTTTGTTAAGGAAAAATTTTCTTCCATAAGCAATAAATATGATTTTTTAAATTCCATCCTCAGTATGCAGATTGACCGTTACTGGCGATGGTATACCACCCGGCAGTTAAAAAAATTTTCGGATGGGGCGGTGCTCGATCTCTGTGCCGGTACCCTCCCGCTTTCCCTGGAACTGACCAGACAGGCTCCGGGCCGTCAGGTGGTTGCAATTGATTTCTGTGAAGATATGCTCAAGGCCGGAGTGCGGAGTACGGCGGGCGACCGCCGTCGGCCCCGGATAATGCCGGTCTGCGGTGACGGCGAAAAAATTCCGGCAAAAGACGAAAGCTTCTGGGGTATAACCGTAGCCTTTGGGGTCAGGAACCTGGCCCGTACCCAGGACGGACTGGATGAAATGCACCGGGTTTTAAAGCCGGGCGGCAAATTACTGATTCTGGAATTTTCCCGGCCCGGAAACTTTATTGTTAAACCGCTTTATAATTTTTACCTGAACCAGGTGCTGCCTAAAGTCGCCGGCCTGGTATCCGGCGACAAAGAGGCTTATGAATATCTGGCCAGTTCCATTGCCGGATTTTACGAACCGACCGAGCTGCTGAATATGATGAACAAGTCCGGGTTTGCCCACACTTACCGCAAACCACTGACCTTCGGCATTGTCACGGTTTATGTCGGAGTAAAGGCGCTTACCGGTGAATAGTTACAATGAATAAAAAAATTATTCTGGCCGTAACCGGAGCCAGCGGTTCTATCTATGCGGTGGAATTTATCCGACTGCTGGCTGCTGTTGATGTTAAGGTGGATGCCATAATCTCTGAGGCTGGAGAAAAGGTTCTAGAGCTGGAACTGGGTTCTAAGCCCCATGAATTAAACGGAGTAAACTGGCACGGGATTAAAGATTTTACCGCGCCCATGGCCAGCGGTTCCAGCCGTTATGATGCCATGGTCGTCATGCCCTGTTCCATGGGCAGCCTGGCCGCCATAGCAAACGGCATGTCTGTCAATCTGATTCATCGAGCTGCGGATGTCATGCTCAAGGAAAGAAGGCCTCTGGCCCTGGTGGTGCGGGAGACTCCGCTGAACCGCACCCATCTGGGCAATATGCTTAAAGCCCATGACAGCGGGGCGCTTATCTGTCCGGCCATGCCGTCCTTTTATCATTACCCCGGCTCAATCACGGAAATGGCCCGGCAGTTTGCCGGCCGGATTGCCGATCAGCTGGGCCTTGAGGTTCCGGGGCTGAAAAGATGGGGCGAGTAGAGATGTTAAAAAAAATAGCTATCCTGCTTGAAATGATCAAATTCAAGCACACGGTTTTCGCCCTGCCCTTTGCCTTTATGGGCGCCTTCCTGGCTCAGGGCGGGATTCCCGGCTTACGAATTTTTTTTCTGGTCATTCTGGCCATGTTCGGAGCCCGCACCTGCGCCATGGGCTTTAACCGCATCGCCGACTGGAAATTTGATCTGGCTAATCCCCGTACCGCTAAACGGGCAATCCCGGCCGGAGAGATAAAACTCCGGGAAGCCTGGGCCATGGTTATTCCGGCCGGACTTATTTTCTTTATTGCCTGTTATTTCCTTAATCATTTAACCCTTCTGCTTTCGCCCTTTGCCCTGGGATTGACTCTTTTCTACTCACTGACCAAGCGCTTCACCTGGCTCTGCCATCTGGTGCTGGGCATAGCCCTGGCCTTTTCTCCCCTGGGAGGATTTGTCGCAGTCAAGGGGACACTTGTCGGCTTTCCCTGGATGCTCTCCCTGGGGGTATTATTCTGGGTAGCCGGCTTTGATGCTGTTTACGCCTGTCTTGACGCTGATTTTGACCGTAAGGCCGGATTAAATTCCCTGCCCTCCCGTTTCGGCCGTCAACGAGCCTTTAAACTGGCCGTGTTTTTTCATATTCTGGCCTTTGGCCTCTTTACGGCTACCGGCTTTTATTGCGGACTGAATATCTTTTATTACGCAGGAATTATAATTACCGGCGCGGCTCTGTTTTATCAGCATGTTATTGTCAAGCCCAGCGACCTTTCCCGTATCAATATGTCATTTTTCGCCATGAACGGCATCATCAGCCTGACCATTTTCGCTGCCACCTGGCTGGCCCTGGCTACCAGTTAAAGGTTGATCAAATGGTAACCGTTCACCAGGGAGTAAATCTTTGTAATATTTAAGTCTCTAAGCTTTTTCCAAGACTCGGCTTGAAAAAAGAGGCCCCTTCGGGGCAGTTGAATCTGCAATCATGATGCATATATTCATTGAGTATAGCCCTTGTGGAATTTAATCATATAATTACGCGTAAAGCCTGCAATAGCAGGGAATTGAACCATAATTTGACACTCACTTCGTCATTC
>JANTGB010000003.1 GCA_024763115.1 Desulfobulbaceae bacterium
CCCCTCCCAGATTGAGCATGTGTTAATGAGTATCAAGGATGTTGAACCCCATTACCAGATTATTGTCAACCGTGAAGGGACAATGGACACCATGGAGATACAGGTAGAGGTCAGCGAGGATATTTTCTCTGACGCCGTGAAAAACCTTGAAGGCCTGGCCGGGCGGATTCAAATGGAAATTAAAGATCTGCTGGGTGTCTCCTGTAAAGTATCCCTGGTGGAACCTAAGACCATTCAACGCAGTGAAGGCAAGGCTAAACGGGTTATTGACAACCGGAAAATATAAGGTAAAAGGCGGCGGCACACCAGTTGCGCATGAGCAGCCTGCCTTACATGGCATCAGTATGCTGCGCCGGCCTTTTACAATAGGCAGTGCCGGAGAGTAGTTTTCGCCCCCGGCAATCTGTGACGATTTAAAAAGGAGCTAAAATATGAAAGTTAAACAGATAGCTGTTTTCCTGGAAAACAAATCCGGACGCATGGCGGAGATTACCAGCGTCCTGGCCCGGAACGGCATTAATATCAGGGCAATGTCCCTGGCTGACACGGCTGATTTCGGCATCCTGCGCCTGATTGTTAATGATACCGATAATGCCAGTCAGATTTTAAAGGATAACGGCTTTACCGTGGGGATGACCGAAGTGCTGGTTATCGAAGTAGTGGATAAGCCGGGAGGTCTGGCCAGCGTTCTGCAGATCATAAAGGAAAATAATCTTAATATTGAATATATGTATGCCTTTACCCAGAAAAGCGGAGAAACGGGACTGATTATCTTTCGTTTTGATGAAATAGACAGGGCCATTACCGCCCTGAACAAATCAGGGGTAAGAATATTAAGCGGCGAAGAAGTTTACGCGATTTAACCCATGAAATTCAAGGCTCGGGTTCGAGGTCAAGAATACGAGGTAACATTCCAATAAGACAAGGAGGGAAAGATGAAAAAATTTTTCACAGGCGCCATGCTGACTATAGGCGTACTCTGCATGATGCTGAGTTCTATTCCGGCCCAGGCCGGCGACACTATTAAAGTCGGCGCTATCCTGGCGGTAACCGGCGGCGCTTCATTTCTCGGCGGCCCGGAATCCCGCACTATCCGGATGCAGGTTGACAAAATAAATAAAGCCGGGGGAATTCACGGCAAAAAAATTGATCTTGTTATCAAAGACTCCGGGGCTAACCCGGAAAAAGCCATTTCCTTTGCCAAACAGTTAATTGAAGAAGAACATGTTTTTGCTATTCTCGGGCCGTCCACCAGCGGTGAAACAATGAAGATCAAAAACATCTGTGAGCAGGCTGAAACCATATTGATTTCCTGTGGCGCTGCCGAGGTTATTGTCAACCCTGTGGCAAAATATGTTTTCAAAACCCCGCAGAAAGACAGCTTTGCCGTCAAAAAAATATATGGCGAAATGAATAAAATGGGGATCAGCAAGATTGCTGTTCTAGCCGGTAATACCGGGTTCGGCAAGGCTGGAAAGAAACAGCTGCTGACTATTGCTCCGGAATTCGGCATAAAGGTTGTCGCGGCTGAAGTATATGATAAAAAAGCTACCGACTTAAGCGCTGTTGTTGCCAAATTGATGGTAGACAAGGAAATACAGGCAGTTGTCAACTGGTCAATTGTTCCGGCCCAGGCCATTGTTGCCAAGAATATTCGTCAGGCCGGCTGGAAGGTACCCATATTTCAAAGTCATGGTTTCGGCAATATCAAGTATGTTGAGGCTGCCGGCGCTGCTGCTGAAGGAATCATCTTTCCGGCTGGTCGCCTGCTTGTTGCGGACGTGCTGCCGGACAGCAATCTCCAGAAGAAAACACTGCTCAAGTACAAACATGATTATGAGAACAAATTTCATGAAACCGCAAGCACATTCGGCGGCCACGGCTATGATGCCGTCATGATTCTGGCCGGAGCCATTGACGAGGTTGGCGCGGATAAGAAAAAAGTTCGCAATGCCATTGAAAACATGAAAGACTTTGTCGGCACCGGCGGCGTTTTTAACTTTTCCCCTGCTGATCATAACGGCCTTGATATTAATGCCTTTGCCATGCTGACTGTTAAAGATGGTAAATTCGTTCTTTATGATAAATAATTTCATAATCGGACAATAAGCCAAACCAGGGGATGCGAAATTTTTCGTATCCCCCTTTTTATCGTTATATATTTCGATATCGTAATTATCCAGCCAGGGTGACAATTTACCCTGAATCGGGAACTCTAACTGTTCAGATGACCGCCGAACTATTCAGCCAATATCTATTTGCCGGAATAACCTATGGTATTATCTATGCCATAGTGGCCATCGGCTTTAATATTATCTATAATACCACAGGCATAATAAATTTTGCCCAGGGAGAATTCGTCATGCTGGGCGGCATGTTTGCCATCACCCTGAATAATTTTATGCCCCTGGTGCCGGCTATTGCGCTTGCTGTAGTAATTACCATGATAATCGGCGCTCTTATTGAAATGATCTTTATTCGCTGGCTCGACAGCCCTTCGATTCTGCGAATGATCATTATCACTATCGGCCTGTCGATCCTGATCAGAGAAGTCGCCCTCCACTTCTGGGGTGAGGGCGTCCGTTCCCTGCCCTATTTTAACGGCAATGAAATTTCCTCGATTAAAATCTTCAGCGCCCAGATTTCACCCCAGGTTCTCTGGGTAATAGGGGTATGCCTAATTATAGTCACCCTGCTCAGCCTGTTTTTCCGTTTCACTTCGCTGGGCCTGGAAATGCGGGCCTGTTCAGCCAACCGCCTGGCCGCCACCCTGTGCGGAATTAACGCCAAAAACATGGTGACTTTTTCCTTTATGCTCAGTGCCGGGATCGGAGCACTGGCCGGTTGTGTCATGTCGCCCATAACCTATACCCAGTACGACTGCGGCACCGGCCTGGCCATCAAGGGCTTCACCGTGGCGGTTTTAGGGGGGTTGGGCAACAGCATGGCAGCAGTAGCTGCCGGTCTGCTGCTCGGTATTATTGAAGCCTTCAGTATAGGTATTGTGCCCCTTGCCTTTCAAGATGCTATATCAATTACCATTCTGCTGATAATTCTCTTTGTCCGACCCCATGGCCTGTTCGGCAGCAGTGAGGCCGCCGGCCTTACGGAATTCTAACTGCTATGCGTAACTTAATTTCCATAACAACGCTGATTGGTTCAATTGTGGCTGTCCAACTTCTTACAAGCTTCACCGGCACCGGGTATTATCTGACCCAGCTGACCATGACTGCCTACTATTCACTGATAATTATCGGTCTCTGCCTGGTCATGGGCTATGCCGGGCAGATTTCCCTGGGCCATGCCGGTTTTTTTGCTATTGGCGGCTATACTTCGGCGGCACTCACCACCTATAACCTGACATCCATGCTGGAAAACGGCAACAGCCTGATTAAATTTATTTCAGGCCGGGGATTGCTCATTGCCGCCCAGGATCTCTATGGTGATCCGGTTCTCTATGTAAATCCCTGGATTGCCGCCCTGCTGGCGATTTTTCTTACAGTGATTATTGCCTTTTTAATCGGCATTCCCGTCCTTAAATTAAAAGGCCATTATCTAGCTATGGCTACCCTGGGCTTCGGCATTATCATCTTTCGGATTGTCCTGGCCACGGAAATTTTCGGTGAGGCTGACGGCCTTTCCGAAGTGCCGGGCTTTACCTTGCTGCCGGGTGTTATAGTCAATGGTGATTTCAATAACCGGATTTTCAACTATTATATAGCCTGCGGCTTTGTGGTAGTCGGGGTTATTATTCTTCTTAACCTGATTAATTCCCGCGTAGGCCGGGCTTTAAGGGCAATTCACGGAGCCGAGGACGCCGCCAATGCCATGGGGATAAATACTTCCCGCTATAAATTATATACCTTTGTTATCAGCGCTGTATTTGCTGCTATTGCGGGCATATTTCTTACCCATTACAATGGCGGAATCGGCCCTTCTGAAGCTGGAATAATGAAATCGATTCGCTATGTAGCCATTGTCGCAATAGGCGGCATGGCCAATCTCTGGGGAGCTCTTACCATGGGAGTATTGCTTAATTTCATGTCCTTACGCGGCATGTTCGGCTCCTATGATGATGCGGTTTTCGGAGCTATTTTAATTATCATTATGCTCTTTGCCCCGGATGGCCTTCTGCACCTGTCTATCTGGCGGAAATTACGTAAAAAAATCTTATAACCGGGATATCAGCCTCCTCATGGCCCTGCTGGAAATAAATAACTTAAGCCGCTCATTCGGCGGTCTTAAAGCGGTAAACGATATCAGCTTTTCCGTTCGTTCCGACTCAATCAAGGCGGTAATCGGCCCAAACGGGGCTGGGAAAACAACCCTGTTTAACCTTATTTCCGGCAATCTTCCAGCTGATACCGGCTCCGTGGTATTCAAGGGGCTCCCCATCCACGGTTTACAGCCTTATCAAATCGCTGCACACGGCATATCGCGTACCTTTCAAAATATCAAACTTTTTCCCGGCATGACTGCCCTGGAAAACGTGATGATCGGCCGGCATGTTAAAACCAGGGCCGGATTCACAGCCGGCATGCTTCATCTGCCTTTCAGCCGCCGGGAGGAAAAAGAAATTAAAGAAAAATCACTGGAACTGCTGGAGCTGCTCGATATAAACCAATTTGCCCATATCGAGGCCTCCAGCCTGGCCTTTGGCCAACAGCGGGCAGTAGAATTTGCCCGGGCCCTGGCCTTGGAGCCTGATCTGCTCTTGCTCGATGAACCGGCTGCCGGGCTGAATATTTATGAAACAGCGGAAATTGCCCGACTGATAAGCAAAATCCAAAAAAGAGGAATTACCGTTCTCCTGGTTGAACATGACATGTCCCTGGTAATGGATATTTCCGATGAAATTGTTGTCCTGTGTTTTGGTGAAAAAATTGCCGACGATCTGCCTGCGAAAATTCAACAGAACCCACAGGTAATCCAAATTTATCTGGGTGACGACGATGCTTAAAATAAAAAATCTTGAAGCGGGATATGGAAAACTGAGGGTACTGAAACGGATATCCATGCATGTAGATCCCGGCGAAATCGTTACTATAATCGGGGCAAACGGGGCCGGGAAAACTACTCTGCTCTATACTATCGCCGGTATAATAAAAACCATGGCCGGGGAGATCAATCTCCTGGGACAAACCCTGAAAAAAACAAAAGCTGAAAAAATTGTTGACCTGGGCTGTTCCCTGGTTCCGGAAGGCCGCCAGGTCTTTTCAACTATTTCGGTTTTGGAAAATCTCCTGCTTGGCGCCTATGTTCAGTCCGGAAAAAATGGTTATGACAGAAAACAGGAACTTGAAAAAATTTATAATATTTTCCCGGTACTCAAAGACCGGCGCAGACAACTTGCAGGCACCCTGTCCGGGGGCGAGCAGCAGATGCTGGCCATGGGTCGGGCCTTGATGGCCAGGCCAAAGCTGATTATGATGGATGAACCTTCAACCGGGCTTGCTCCGCTCATTGTCAAGGATATTTTTCAGATAATTCTCCGTCTGCGTGAAGCGGGAAACACTGTTATGCTGGTAGAACAAAACGCCAGGGCTGCCCTGGGCATTGCCGACCGAGGCTATGTGCTGGAAACCGGAAAAATAATTATACAGGGCCCGGCAACGGACCTGCTGGACAATCATGATGTTCAGCGTGCTTATCTGGGTCGGGATATTGAATAAAAAAACAGGTTCAGAGGTTCCTTAGTTCAAGGTTCAAGGTTAAGGAAGCATCTGTGCCCCCTGACCCCCTGAACCTTTGACCCTTTGAACCTTTGAACCTAAAAAAGGAGTCTTTTAAATGTACTGGGAAAAGGAAAAAGAATGCATGGCCCGGGACGATCTTGAGCAATTACAACTTGAGCGTTTGCAGGCAACCTTATACCGGGTCGCCACCCATGTCCCTTTTTACCGGAAAAAATTCAAGGAACTGCAGATTGATCCCGATGGTTTCCGATCTCTGGATGAACTGCAAAACCTGCCTTTTACTACCAAGAATGATCTTCGGCGTAATTATCCCTATGGCCTTTTTGCCGTGCCGCTGCGGGATGTTGTCAGGGTTCATTCATCCTCCGGCACCACCGGCACTGCAACGGTTGTCGGTTATACGAAAAACGACATTAAAACCTGGTCCAACATGACTGCCAGGGTGTTAACCGCTGCTGGAGTCGGCAAGGATGATGTTGTCCAGATTGCCTTTGGTTATGGTCTTTTTACCGGCGGATTCGGCCTTCATTATGGAGCAGAAAGGGTAGGTGCTTCGGTTATTCCCATCTCCAGCGGCAACACAAAACGGCAGATTCAAATCATGCAGGATTTCAGGACGACAGCTCTGGTCTGCACTCCAAGCTATGGACTGTTGCTGGCTGATACCATGCTGGAAATGGATATAAATATTAATGCTCTGAATTTACGATTCGGCCTGTTCGGTGGAGAACCCTGGTCTGAAGGCATGCGGGAAGAGATACAAAACAAACTGCATATTCAGGCTACAGACAATTACGGATTAAGTGAAGTTATGGGGCCGGGAGTAGCCGGTGAATGCCCGGAACGCAACGGCCTCCATATTAATGAAGATCATTTTCTCATTGAAATCATCAATCCTGATACCCTGGAACCGGTAAAACCCGGCGAAACAGGAGAAGTTGTCATCACCACTCTTACCAAGGAAGCCTTTCCGGTTATTCGTTACCGGACTAGAGATCTGACCCGTATCATAGAAAAACCATGTCCCTGCGGCAGGACATTACGGCGTATGGAGCGAGTGCTGGGCCGCACCGATGATATGCTGATAATAAAAGGGGTCAATGTCTATCCCATGCAGATTGAGGCGGTTTTGTTTGATATTGAGGGTACGGAACCCCATTATCAAATAGTTGTGGAAAGGGAAGGTCGCCTGGACAAGATAACCGTTCTGGTTGAGGTAGTTGAAGAAATATTCTTTGATCAGATGAAGAAACAACGGCATCTGGTTGACCATATCAAAAAAAGACTGGCCAGTGAACTCGGTATCGGCATAGATGTAAAACTAGTGGAAGAAAAAACCCTGGAAAGATTTGAAGGCAAGGCTAAAAGGGTTCTGGACAAACGCAAGCTGTAATTGGCGCAACAGGTCACACCAAAACAAAAAAGCTCCTGAGTTTATTCCGGGAGCTTTTTCTTGTTTTAAGTGCCTTACTTCTAAGAAGAAGTAATAAAAAACAAGAAACTGAATACGTAATTTTGAAACTATTTGCAGAGAGTTACTCCAAGGCACTTTCACCCCTCAGGTAAGCGCTAGACTCCGAGGGAGCACTGAAAGAAGTCCTAAAGATTCTAAGCCCATTTTCACTTTAGTGGGTTAGTAACTGCTGACAACAGGGTGTGGGATCTTTCCGGGATCAATCCGGCGTACACATGACCTATATGCTGCGCCGAACTGATCATAAAAATATCCGGCGACCTGTAACCAGCTAAACCTTTTATCTAATTCTCATTATCCTCCTGGTAATTTACCAGTTCAATAATTGCCATCGGCGCAGCATCTCCGGTACGATTACCGGTACGGATAATCCTGGTATATCCACCATTACGATCCATATAGCTGTCTTTAATTTCATCAAATAACTTGGCTACTATATTTTTATCTCGAATATATGATAATGCCTGCCGGCGGGCATGAAGATCGCCACGCTTGGCAAGTGTAATCATTTTGTCAGCAACTCGCCGCAACTCTTTAGCCTTGGGAGTAGTAGTTACAATACGCTCATGCTCAAAAAGGGATGTAACCATATTACGCAACATTGCCTTCTTATGTGATGTTGTCCGGCCCAACCTTTTTCCTGCTACTCTATGCCTCATTTTAAGTATCCCTCACTTTTAACAGCCCGGCTGAACTTCATCCGAGCAGGCTCGGAATGAAGTGAGCCCGCCTGATCACGAACAGCTATAGCACATCTGAACAGTTGTGCTTCAAAATTAGGGGATATACTGTCGCCCCTATTTGAAATTTTGTCCTTTTTTATTCCTGATCCTCTTCCTCTGGTACTTCGGGTGGTTCCCAATTATCAAGCTTCACCCCCAAGGTCAAATCCATCTCAGCCAGAAGCTGCTTTATCTCGTTTAATGATTTACGACCAAAATTTTTTGTCTTAAGCATCTCAGCTTCGGTCTTCTGAACTAATTCACCGATAAACCTGATATTTGCATTACGCAAACAATTGGCCGAACGTACTGAAAGCTCAAGATCTTCAACACCACGGTAAAGATTCACATTGACGGGCTCTTTCTCAACCGTATCAGTTTTAACAACTTCAGGCTCTATCTGAGCCTCATCAAAATTAATAAAAATCGTCAGCTGATTCTTAAGAATTTTGGCGGCAAAAGCCAATGCGTCTTCAGGTTTGACACTACCGTCTGTAAATATTTCAAGAGTAAGCTTATCGTAATCGGTTTGCTGCCCTACCCTGGCCTGGCTGACAACTGACTTTACCTGTTTAATCGGAGCAAAAATTGCGTCTATCGGTATGACGCCGACAGGAGTATCATCACTCTTATGCTTTTCCGCCGGAGAATATCCTTTACCCCACCGAACTTCAAATTCAGCAACAAAACTTCCTTCACTACCGGTGATAGTGCATATATGCTGCTCAGGATTCATTACCTCGACCAGAGGGCCGGTAATGATATCAGCAGCAGTAACAGGGCCGGACTCGGTTTTATTAACCTGAACAACCTGAGCTTCAGCACTGTTCAATTTTAAACGAACTTCCTTAAGATTAAGTATAATCTCAGTTACATCCTCAAGCACTCCGGACAATGTCGAAAATTCATGCAGGGCATTATCGATTTTAACTGAAGTAATTGCCGCTCCCTGAATGGAAGAAATTAAAACCCTTCGCAAGCAGTTTCCCAATGTAGTCGCATACCCGCGCTCCAGAGGCTGGCAGACAAACTTACCATAGGTATCTGTATGCCTGTCGGCATCAACCTCGACTTTTTCAGGGACAATAAGTTCACGCCAATTTCGATAAAAAGGTGAATTTTCTTCTATTAATGACTCCTGAGTCATATTGTCTCCATTATATTTCTTCTGTAATTATTCGGCAATGGACAAAATCGCAGTAAGCTACAGTTCCGTAACTATTTATTGGTAATCTCACGATGTGAGACTTCGTATGCTCTTCAGGTAAGTGATCAGTCCGACGCAACATTGAAATGCTATGCAAAACAAAAAAAAGAAGCGGAAGATGAATATCCGGATTCAAGATGAATTGCAGCTGTACAGCGACGTTCAGCTAAGCCTACTTGGAGTAAAGCTCAACAATCAACTGTTCCTGAATCGGCATTGTTATTTCCTGACGGTCAGGCAATGACTTTACAGTAGCCTTATAATTATCCTGATCCAATTCAAGCCACGATGGAATGCCTCGCCGAGCTACAGCGGCAAGACTCTCATTTACCACATCAATCTTACGGCTCTTTTCCTTCAGGGAAATTATGTCATTTACCGATACCATAAAAGACGGGATATTAACCTTTCTTCCGTTAACCAGGAAATGATTATGTTTAATCATCTGACGCGCCTGATTCCTGGAACAGGAAAAACCTAAACGATATACAGTATTATCCAATCTTCTTTCCAGCAGTTGTAAAAGATTCTCACCTGTAACGCCCTTACGTCCTTCAGCAATCTCAAAATATTTCCTGAACTGGCCTTCCAGCATACCATAAATACGCCTGACTTTTTGCTTTTCTCTTAACTGAATAGCATAGTCGGAAACTTTACGCATTCGTGCCTGGCCATGTTGACCAGGGGCAAATGAACGACGTTCAAAGGCACACTTATCAGAATAACATCTGTCTCCTTTAAGAAACAGCTTAAGCTTCTCTCTGCGGCATTGACGACAAACGGCTCCTCTATATCTTGCCAATTTGCTCCTCCATTATACTCTTCTTCTTTTCGGCGGTTTACATCCATTATGAGGCATAGGCGTTACATCACATATTCGACTGACATCAATACCTGCCGTTTGAATAGCCCTTATAGCCGCCTCTCTTCCCGGCCCGGGACCTTTTACCATTATTTCAACTTTTCTCAAACCTTGATCCATTGCCCGTTTTGCCGCATCTTCAACAGCGTTTTGCGCGGCAAAAGGGGTACTTTTTCTGGAACCTTTAAAACCAAGTGAGCCGGCGCTCGACCAGGCTATAACATTTCCCTGTTTATCGGAGAATGTTATCAGGGTATTATTGAATGTTGATTTTATATGGGCCATACCTTCAGGTATATTTTTTTTAATCTTGCGCTTTGTGCGCAACTTGGGTTTTGCCATCTTATTCTCACCCTATAACAATTAAGCTTATATATTTATTTGTGCCGAATTTTTAAAGCAGACGAAATTTTAATTTATACTCATATAACCGTCTGCTTATCCCTGGTTGTTCTACCCTTATTTTCGCTTAACAGCAGCACCGCGACGAGGGCCTTTTCTGGTACGGGCATTAGTTTTTGTCCGCTGGCCATGGCAGGGCAGACTGCGACGATGTCTAATTCCCCTATAGCAGCCTAAATCCATCAATCTCTTGATATCCATGGCAACTTCCCGCCGCCTGTCACCCTCAACAGAATATTTATCATCAATTATCTGCCGTATCCGAGCAATATCCTGATCAGTAAGGTCATCACTGCTGGTCGCATATTTAAGCTCAGCTTCATCAAGAATTTTCCTTGATGTAGTCCGGCCAATACCGTAAATATAAGTTAGAGCAATTTCAATATGTTTCTTTTTAGGCAAATCAACGCCTGCTATACGTGCCAAGTTATTCCTCCCATAAGAAAAATTCGGCTAACTTCAGAATATACAAGTTAAAACTGAATAGTTATGTAAATGTAACTACTCACGGGGCAAGCTCCTTAATGTTACCTACCACCGTAATTGCATGACACCGCTTCGCTGTTACTAGGAGTCTGTCAGAGAATGCCCTTTTTCCTCAACTCTGTGTTATTTTGAAAAAATAATGCTCGTAATATCAACTATATGACTGCGCTTATTTTTTCCAAAATGCCTTGATTTGAGAAAAAATGCCTATTCTCGGACAACCTCCTAGCAAGTGCCGGCAAGCGACCAGGGGGGGAGACTTCGAAATATTTTTAATCAGTCCTACACAGCCTATTAGTCATACGTAAGCCGGACTGATCTCGAAGGTAATCGTAGACTCCGAAGACCCGATACCTGTGAACAGTTACAAGTAAGCTATCCCTGCCGTTGTTTATGCTTCTTAATCTTGCAGGAAACGCGAATAACACCTTTGCGCTTATAAACGCGACAATCACTGCATATTTTCTTTACAGATGAACGTACCTTCATAATAAAACCCTGATCAAATATAATTTATCAATACCGGGGAGAGTGTCCTGGAATAACCTGGAGAAATCTTGAAAAAATAATTATTTTTTCCCCCGTGAACGAAATGTTATTCTTCCTCTGGTTAAATCATAAGGAGACAATTCAACCGTTACCTGATCACCTGGAAGAATTTTAATAAAATGCATTCTCATCTTTCCGGAAATATGAGCCAGAACTTTATGGCCGTTTTCAAGTTCTACTCTAAACATTGCATTTGGCAAAGGCTCAACAATAGTTCCTTCAACCTGAATTGCTTCTTCCTTAGGCATATATTCTATAAATCCCTGTAATTAAATTTAGGTAAACTTTCACCAGCACCTCATGTTTGCCGTTTTCAGAGTCTGCGCTTACAGGCCTTGAGGTCGGCAGAGGATTTGCTTACCTGGTGAAAGATTACAAAATTAGGACAAATTAAAGAATTTGTCATATTAACCTATTTTACTTTTTTTGCCTCTATATTTTTACGCCTATCACTTAAGATAAGAGGATCTCCTTCAGTAACCGCCACAGAGTGTTCAAAATGAGCTGAGTACTTACCATCCCGGGTAATTACCGTCCAGCCATCCTTCAGAACCTTAACCTCATGAGTGCCCAGATTAATCATCGGTTCTATAGCTAAAGCCATACCCGGTAAAATTCTTGCAGTTCTTTTCCTGCGATGATAATTTGGAATTTCCGGGGCTTCATGCAGATCGGTACCAATCCCGTGTCCCACAAATTTCCGGACAACGGAATAGCCGTATTTTTCTACATGATTCTGAACTGCACTGGAAATATCATCAATACGTTTACCTGGTCGAGCCTGGCTGATCCCCTTATAAAGAGACTCTTCAGTAACCCGCAGGAGATTTTCAACCTCTTCACTAATTGAGCCGACAGGTACTGTTATTGCTGAATCTCCAAAATAGCCCTTATACTTAACCCCAAAATCAATACTTAATATATCGCCATCCCTTAATATTGTTTTACGGGATGGTATACCATGAACAACCTGCTCATTAAGTGAAACACATAGACTGCCTGGAAATCCACGATAGCCTTTAAAGGCAGGGACTGATCGACATTTACGGCAATAATCTTCCGCCCAGCGATCAAGCTGCCAAGTTGAAACACCAGGCTCAATCCGCTCCTTCAACATTGTCAGGGTTTCAGCAACTATCTGATTTGCCTGGGCCATGACTTCAATTTCTGCATTGGATTTAAGAATTATCGGCCTGGACATATCAGAAACCAGAAGGGACAAAACAGAATCAGGTAAATACATCCATTAAATGTATTTACCTCTGTTTTATCTACCTTCGTCCTTTTATTCTTCCGCTTTTCAAAAAACCATCATAGTTTTGCGATACGGCATGGGATTCTATTTGAGAGATTGTATCTATTGCCACCCCGACAACAATCAGCAGGGCAGTACCTCCAAAATAAAATGGAACATTCAGTTTATTAATTAATATTGTCGGTAAAATACAAACGGCACTTACATAAACAGCCCCGATCACTGTAAGACGAACCATCACTTTATCAATAAATTCCGCTGTTCTTTTACCTGGTCTGATACCGGGAATAAACCCTCCGTGTTTTTTTAAATTCTCAGCCACATCTACCGGATTAAATGTTACAGCTGTATAGAAAAAACAGAAGAAAACAATCATACCAACATACAGCAGGGTATGAAGTGGACTGCCCCAGCTTAAAAGGCTGCTTATCTGTTGAATCCAGTCAATTTTTATAAAACCGCCGATAGTTGCGGGAAACATCATAATTGAAGAAGCAAAAATCGGCGGGATAACTCCGGACATATTAATCTTCAAGGGCAGATGAGACCTCTGGCCACCATACATCTGCCTGCCGATCATTCTTTTGGCATATTGTATCGGTATCCGACGCTGGGCTGTTTCAAAGAAAATAATCAGTGCTATTACAGCTGCCATAAAGACCAGGAGTATGGGCAGGAATATCAGCGTCATTTCACCTGAGCTGACCAGCTGAAAGGTATTAACTATAGCAGACGGCATTCTGGCAACGATACCGGCAAAGATAATAAGAGAAATACCATTGCCGATTCCCCGTTCAGTCATCTGCTCACCCAGCCACATGATAAAGGCCGTACCGGCAGTCAGGGTCAGAACAGTCATCAAACGAAAACTCCAACCCGGTGAAATGACGATCATTTCACTGCCGGCAGGGGCTGCCATTCCTTCAAGGCCGATACTGATAAACAAGCCCTGAATCAGACTTAAGCCAACTGTTGCATAACGGGTATACTGAGTTATTTTTCGGCGTCCGGCTTCACCTTCCTTAGAAAGCGCTTCGAGTTGGGGAATAACAACAGTAAGTAATTGAAAAATAATAGAAGCGCTGATATAGGGCATAATGCCCAGGGCGAAAATGGAAAAATTCTCCAGAGCGCCGCCGGAGAACATATTAAACATGCCAAATATGGTTCCGGCATTTTTAGCAAAAAATGCAGCCAGGGCTTCGCCGTTAATTCCGGGAGTAGGTATCTGTACACCAGCCCTGTAAACTGCAAGCATTAACAGGGTAAAGATTATACGTCTTCTCAATTCCGGAACATTTGCGGCATTCTGCAGTCCGCCGGATGCAGCCATTTAATTATTCCTCAAACTTGCCACCTGCGGCTTCAATTTTTTTTCGAGCTGATTCACTGACTTTATCTACCGCAACAATAAAAGATTTTGTGATTTCACCATCACCTAATATCTTAACCGGCTTGTCATCTCTGGAGATTAAACCGCTGTCGGCAAGTAAAGCATTATCTATACGACTGCCGCTCTCAAAACGATCCAGATCTTTTACATTTAAGATGGAATACACTTTTTTAAATATATTGGTAAATCCTCGTTTAGGTAGGCGACGCTGCAGAGGCATCTGGCCTCCCTCAAACCCGGGTTTTACTCCACTTCCCGAACGAGACTTATATCCATTATGTCCCCGGCCTGAGGTTTTACCATGTCCGGATCCCCGTCCTCGGCCAAGTCGTTTTTTCTGTTTTCTTGATCCAGGATATGGAGACAATTCACTAAGATCAATCATGACAATTCCTCCACGCCGACAAGATGTTGAACTTTATTCAGCATGCCCCTGATTTCCGGGGTATCCTTACGGATAACCGTTTTATTCATTTTAGTCAGGCCAAGGCCGACAACGGTGGCACGTATTTTTTTGGTGCTGCCTATTACACTTTTCTTCAGGGTCATCTTAAGCTCTTTAGCCATATCAAAACCTGCTTATAATATATATAAAAAAAAGCCACAAGAAACCTCTGTCAAGCTAATTGCGGCAATAATGTCATCTGTTTATTAATCAGGCAAGAATTTCCTCTACACTCTTACCACGTATAGCGGCTATCTCTTCAACGGTTCTTAACCTGCGCAACCCGTTCAATGTAGCTTTAACTAAATTATGCGGGTTATGGGAGCCAAGGCATTTGGTCAGAATATTCTGGACGCCTGCTGCCTCAAGAACAGCCCTGACTGCGCCGCCGGCAATAACACCGGTACCTTCGGATGCAGGTTTAAGCATAACGGAGCCGGCACCGTATTTACCATTTATCTCATGGGGGATACTAATATCAGTTATTGATACCTGACTCATATCCTTACGCGCTCTTTCCACCCCTTTACGGATAGCTTCCGGCACCTGATTTGCCTTACCGAGCCCATAGCCGACCCGGCCATTACCATCACCAACGACAACTATGGCGCTGAAACTGAACCTTCTTCCGCCTTTTACAACTTTTGCAACCCGGTTAATAAATACTATTTTCTCGATAAATTGATCATCAATTTTATCGTTTCTGGAATCAGCCAAGATACTCCTCCCTGCAATAATTATAAATCGTGCAACTTCTAAAAAACTAATCCCTGCTCTCTGGCACCGGCAGACAAAGCCTTTATCAGACCATGATATATATAACCGCCACGATCAAATACGACCTTTTCTACTCCCTTACCTTTAGCCTTAGCCGCTATAAGCTCTCCAACCTTTTTTGCCCGGGCTGCATTATTTTCAAATTCCGCCGAACAGATATCCTTGTTTAAGGTAGATTCCGCCGCCAGTGTATGTCCGGCTACATCGTCAATAACCTGCACGTACAAATGCCTGTTGCTTTTAAATACGCAGAGCCTCGGCCGCTCAGAGGTACCGAATATTTTTTTTCTTATTCTCTTTACCCTTTTTTGACGCGCTATCAGCTTTTTACTTGTCTTTGCCATTAGATATTACCTGTTGCCTAAGGCCTCATGAATTAATATTATTTGGCCGCAGTCTTTCCGGCTTTGCGGACGATATGCTCATTTTCATACCTGATTCCTTTACCTTTATAAGGCTCAGGCTTACGAATATTTCTAATTTTTGCCGCAGTCAACCCCAGAAGCTCTTTATCAATAGATTCTAGTAAAATAATATTCTGTTTATCAACCGAGCCACTGACACTTTTCGGCAGCTCAAAAATTACCGGATTCGAATATCCGACATTAAGAGTCAGGGAACTACCTTTAATATCAGCTTTATAGCCTACACCTTCAACAGCCAGTTTCTTCTGAAAACCGGTTTCAGTGCCCAGTATCATATTGTTGATCAAGCTTCTGGTCAAACCACTGAACGCCTTTGTCCGTTTACTTCTATCCAGGCACTTAACTAATATATTACCATCGGTTATCTCAATTTTTAATTCCGGACGTATATTAATATCAAGTGCACCCTTTTTACCTGTTACCTTGACATTAGCGCCTTTTATATCAACTTTAACTCCTGTCGGCACAGGGATAGGTTGTTTGCCGATTCTGGACATTATTTTCTCCGTTTAATATGATGATCAGCCGCTACCATACTTCACAAAGCAACTCTCCGCCTACCTGAAGCATACGGGCTTGTGAGCCCGACATAACTCCTTTTGATGTGGACAGTATAGCTATACCTAAGCCACTCATTACTCTGGGAATTTTATCTGCTTTAACATAAACTCGGCAACCGGGTTTGCTGATCTTGCGCAAGCCTGTAATCACCTTATTATTATTTTTGTCATATTTTAAATGAATTTTTAAAATTCCCTGCTTGTCATCTTTAATGACGGAATAACCCTCAATGTAGCCTTCTTTCCGCAGTATCTCGGCAACACCTTTTTTGAGCAGCGATAGAGGCATATCCGTAGCAGGATAATTAACCATTCCGGCATTTCTAATCCTGGTAAGCATGTCAGCCAGTGGATCACTCATGGACATGGTGATTTACTCCTTGAAAACTATTTACCTTAAATTTACCAACTTGACTTGGTGACACCTGTAAGTTCACCATGAGAAGCCAGATTTCTAAAACAAATTCGGCATATACCGAATTTACGGATAAACCCTCTTGGCCTTCCACACAATGGACAACGATTATAAGCACGTACCTTGAACTTGGGAGTACGCGAACTTTTTGCTCTTATAGATTTCTTAGCCAACCTCTTCCTCCTGAATCTTGTAATTCTTAAACGGCATGCCAAGAACTTTCAAAAGAAAACGACCTTCTTCATCTGTTTTAGCGCTGGTGGTAATAGTGATATTAAACCCCTTAATCTTGTCAATCTTATCATAATCGACTTCAGGAAATATAATATGCTCTTTTATGCCTAAAGAATAGTTGCCTCGACCATCAAAACCTTTAGGGTTAACGCCTCTGAAATCCCGCACCCTTGGCAGAGCAATGTTAACCAGCTTATTATAAAAATCATACATCCTGGTACGACGCAGGGTTACCCGACAACCTATAGGCATTCCTTCTCGTAGCTTAAATGTCGCAATAGATTTCTTTGCTCTGGTAACAACAGCTTTCTGGCCGGCAATAAGAGTCAATTCCAGAGAAGCACTTTCGACAATTTTAGGATTCTGTACTGCTTCACCCAAACCCATATTCAAGGATATCTTTTCTATTCGGGGAACTTCCATTATATTTTTATATCCAAATCTGTTCATAAGTTTGGATATACATTCTTTTTTATAGTATTCCTGTACACCAGCCATAATTGTCTCCACAAAAGACTCTTCAAATTATGTTGCGTAACTGCCGACCCCATGGACGTCCGTCAGCAATTGCCGACGACTTGTAACTGGTTGCTGATCACTAAATAATGAGGTGCCCTGTGAGCATTTACGCCTTTGCTTCAATCGCTTCACCGCATCTCTTACAGACACGAACTTTTAAGCCATTTTCCAAGATTTTCTTTCTGATCCTGACAGGTCTGGCGCATTTTGCGCAAATCAGCATAAGATTTGAAACATGAAGAGGGGCTTCCATATCAATGATTCCACCCTGTTGATTCTGCATATTAGGCTTGGTATGGCGTTTAACCATATTAATATTTTGAACTTTAACTCTGTAATCACCAGGATAAACCTGAATAATTTTGCCAACCCGGCCCTTGTCTTTACCAGCTATGACTTCAACCTGATCATTAAGCCTTAAATAATTTTTCCCAGCTTTCATCCAAAAAGCCTCTCTATTAATCATTCTCTTTCAAATACTTATCAAATGAATTTGAAATTATGATATTTTATTTTTATCCTGCATTTATAAGGTTATTAAACATATATAACCTTATAGTACCTCTGGTGCCAGAGAAACGATCTTCATAAAGCCTAATGTTCTTAATTCCCTGGCTACAGGGCCAAAAATTCTGGTTCCAACCGGTTCACCGGTTCCGGTCAATACGACGGCTGAATTATCATCAAATTTAACCATTGTGTCATCGCCACGTCTAATTTCTTTAGCCGTACGCACTATTACGGCCCGAAGAACTTCTCCTTTTTTTACCTTGGCGTTAGGAATTGCTTCTTTAACCGTAACAACAATAACATCACCAACACTGGCATATCTTCTTTTACTACCGCCAAGAACCTTAATGCAAAGAAGTTTTTTCGCGCCTGAGTTATCAGCCACATTAAGTACAGATTCAGTTTGTATCATTTTATCACCAGTTAACCCTCAACAATTACCCCTTATCAAGGATTGTAGTATATGCAATATTATCTAACACCTTTGACGGTATTATTTTTTAGAACGGCATAAGTGCCTTGGAGTTAATTTCCCGTAAATAGTCATAAAAACAGCTCTCAATTTCTAGTTTTTTATGACGGCTTTTCAGGAGTAAGGCACTAATAAAAATTACCTATACGGCTTTTTCAATAATTTCCCTTAAACGCCAGCGTTTATTTTTACTTAATGGACGACATTCTTCAATTTTTACCTGATCGCCTATATTACAGTCATTTTCAGGGTCATCAGCCATATATTTAACATGACGTTTTAAATATTTTCCGTATAATTTATGACGAACAAGATTTTTAATCTGGACAACAATTGTTCGATCCATTTTATCACTGACGACTATTCCTGTTTGCGTCTTTCTTTTTTTTCTTAACTCACCCATCAGTTTTCCCAAGGATTATGTTTTAGTAAATTATTGTAGTTGTTTTTCATTAACAACAGTCATCAGCCTGGCAATATCACTTTTCATTTCCTTGAGCCTGGCAGTATTTTCAAGTGGACGGATACTGTGCTGAAATTTTAATCTGTTAAACTCGTCTTTCATTTCAATTTCTTTGGCTGAAAGTTCTTCAACAGTAAATTTACGGAATTCTTCTGCCTTCATATAGTTGCGTCCTTAGTTATAACTTTGGTATCAAAGGGCAGTTTGTTGCCGGCAAGCTCAAGTGCCCTTAAGGCAAGTGTTTCTTCCACACCGGTAAGTTCATAGAGTATTCTGCCGGGTTTTACCACTGCAACCCAATATTCTGGACTTCCCTTGCCTTTTCCCATCCTGGTTTCCGCAGGTTTCCTGGTAACAGGCTTATCAGGGAATACCCTTATCCACATTTTTCCACCACGCTTAATTGTCCGGTTAATGGTGATACGGGCAGCTTCTATCTGCTGAGCAGTAATTTTACCACACTGGGTGGCTTTAAGTGCATACTCACCAAAGCTGATCTTTGAGCCTCGGTGCGCTGCGCCCTTCATTCTGCCCTTCATTTTTTTTCTATATTTTACTTTCTTGGGACTAAGCATAATATTTCCTCATCATTGATGATGATAATTTATCACATATAATTCCAGATTATGAAAATGAGGGGAATTCACCTTCCGGGAGGGCATCAATGATATTCTACAATCACTGTAAATCCAGGGCTTACAGAGCCAGTCTTTTTTCTGTCTCTGGAAGAATTTCTCCTTTGAAAATCCATACCTTTACACCGATAATGCCGTATGTCGTCTTAGCCTCGGCAAAGCCGTAATCAATATCAGCCCTCAGGGTATGCAGAGGCACCCTACCTTCTCTATACCATTCCCGACGGGCCATTTCAGCACCTCCTAAACGACCGGAGCAGGAAATCTTAACACCTTTGGCCCCAAACTTCAAGGCGATATTTATTGCCTTCTTCATTGCCCGGCGAAAAGCAATTCGACGTACCAGTTGCAGTGCTACATTTTCCGCAACCAGTTGAGCATCGGCTTCAGGACGTCGGACTTCCTGAATATCTATCAGGCATTTTCTTTTGGTGAATTTATCAAGATCCTGCTTTAATGCTTCAATTTCAACTCCCTTCTTGCCGATAACAATTCCCGGCCGGGCCGTATGAAGTTTAACCTTGAGTTTTTCACCTGTTCTGTCAATGTTGATCTTAGAAATACCGGCATGAAAAAGTCTTTTTTTCAGGTACTTTCTAATTTTCTGATCTTCAAGTAAATAATCAACATAATTCTTATCAGCATACCAGGTTGATTCCCAGGTTCTGACAATATTTAGACGTAATCCTATGGGATTGACTTTCTGGCCCAAATCATTCCTCCATTTAAGTGACTTGCACTAAGATGATTCTCTTTAATACAGTCTGCCTGTTAACATTTTCATCAGTCGATACTAAATTCTTTCATCCAGAACAACTGTAATATGACTGGACCTCTTAAGAATTCTTGTAGCCCGGCCCATGGCTCTTGGTCTAATCCTTTTAAGCATAGGGGCCCCATCAACAAATACTGTCTTTACATACAGGTTATCTACATCAATGGCATCATTCTGACTGGCATTAGCAACAGCTGACTCAATAACCTTACGCAAAATTCGCGCTCCCTTTTTCGGCATGAATCGTAATGTATTGAGAGCCTGCTCAACCTGAGCCCCGCGAACGAGGTCAGACACCAAGCGGGCTTTCTGTGGTGAAATTCGTATATACCTGGCAACTGCTTTGGCTTCCATAACTTTTAACTCCCGGCTTAACCGTAATACTGCAGATGAATCATGAACCGGATGTAATTTTTCTTATTAGTATTACGGTTAATATCACCCTGTTTTCAATCTTAATTACCGACAGATTCTTATTTTGATCCCTTTCTGTCACCGGCATGTCCATAAAAGGTCCGAGTAGGGGCATATTCTCCCATCTTCTGGCCTACCATATTTTCGGTCACAAATACCGGAATAAATTTTCTACCATTATGTACTGCAAAAGTGAGTCCTACCATTTCAGGTAATATATCTGAGCGTCTGGACCAGGTTTTAATAACCTTTCGTGATCCGGCCTCCCTGGCATATTCAACCTTTTTCATCAAATGCTCGTCAACAAATGGACCTTTTTTTACCGAACGTCCCACAATTATCTCCTGGATTTATATATCTTAATATGACTAACTTCTTCTCTTGACAATATCCTTGTCTGAAGATTTTCTTTTTCTGGTTTTAAAACCTTTAGTGGGAACACCCCAGGGAGTACAGGGATGACGACCACCGGAACTTTTACCTTCACCTCCGCCCATAGGATGATCATGCGGGTTCATGGCAACACCCCGGACACTTGGTCTCTTACCCTTCCAGCGATTCCTGCCCGCCTTGCCGAGTTTCTTACTTTCGTGCTCATTATTTCCAATCTGGCCGATACAGGCCCGGCATTTACGGTGAAATCTCCTAACCTCACCGGATGGCAATTTAACCAGAACGTAATTACCTTCCTTGGCCATAAGTTGGGCGGAAACTCCGGCGCTTCGCACCATCTGAGCTCCCTTGCCGATTCTCATTTCAACATTATGAATTATACTTCCCAGGGGGATATTTCCCATAGGAAGACAATTACCTATTTTAATATCAACATCTTCTCCAGCTTCAACAACATCTCCTACCTTTATTCCCTGAGGTGATAAAATGTATCTTTTTTCACCATCCGCATAAAAGAGAAGCGCAATGTTTGCTGAACGGTTTGGATCATATTCAATAGAGGCGATCTTGGCCGGAATATTAACTTTATCCCTTTTAAAATCAATCACCCTGTATTTTCTTTTATGACCTCCGCCGATATGTCGGGCTGTGATTCGGCCATAATTATTACGTCCCCCGGATTTGCGCAGAGATTTAACTAATTTTTTTTCAGGTTTGTTTTTTGACAATTCGGGATTAGATATCGTTACTAAGGTCCGTCTACCCGGTGATGTCGGTTTATAGGTTTTTGTTGCCATTGCAAACCCCGATTATATTATTTGCAGCATTTTAATATTCAATGTTTATTCTGTTATAAGGTTGAATAATATTTGCTAACGCAAATAAATACATCCGGATAACAGTAAACTCGGAAAGCCAGTTTTGTAGATTAAATTTCTTCCAGAAAATCTACACTATGCCCCTCAACCAGAGACACTATTGCCTTTTTCCAGTCTGATCTTCGGCCCATATAACGTCCCAACCTTTTTTTCTTACCGTGCATGTTAGCGGTTCGAACCTTTTCGACCTCAACATTGAACATCTCTTCTACTGCCTGCTTAATTTCAATTTTATTGGCTCTGGGATCAACCCTGAATACCAGTTGGTTGGAATCTTCCTGCAGGGCCATACCCTTCTCTGTCAAACATGGTTTTTTTATTATCCCAATCAAGGATTTCATGGCTGCAACCTCTCTTCAATTTTGTTCAGACCAGGCTGAACTATAATCAATTTTTTATGCAGCAATATGTCATAAACATTAATTCCGGCAACTGGAAGAACTTTATATCCCGGAACGTTACGAGATGATCTTTCCAACTTATCATCATGATCCGAGACAACGATCAGGCCATTTTCAATCTCCAGTTTATCCATAATATCAACAAATTTTCCGGTCTTGATCTCGTCAAGTTGAAATTTATCAATTACAAGAATATTGTCTTCTGATTGACGGGCGCTGAGCGCCATACGCAAGCCTTGCTTCCTTACTTTTTTAGTAAGTTTAAAGCCGTAATCTCTGGGCTTAGGGCCAAATACCGTCCCACCACCACGCCAAACAGGTGATCTCCGATTTCCCGCCCTGGCCCGACCCGTACCTTTTTGCCTGTAGGGCTTTGCGCTGCTGCCGCGCACTTCAGCTCTGGTCTTGGTACAGGCGGTACCCCGTCTGCGTTTAGCCAGCTGCATGCGCACGACATCATGAAGCAGGTGAGAATCAACATTTACCCCAAATATAGAGTCCTGAAGATCAATCTCACCAACCTTCTCTTTACTGGTGTTATAAATATCGGTCATTGCCATTTTTCCGGCCCCTCACAATTGCGACCTGTTTTCTTTTATATCTAATGCTTACAGTTTGGGATATAGCTACTTGGTATAAATTGTTAAAAGTCCCTGTTTAGCGCCGGGGACACCGCCTTTAACCAGTACAACATTATCCTCTTCCCTGATATCTATAATGATGACATTCTTTTTAGTCACATTATTATTACCCATTCGTCCAGGCATTTTCTTACCCTTAATAACCCTGCTTGGCCAGGCGCTGCAACCAATTGAGCCTGGAGCCCGATGAAACATGGAGCCGTGGGTTTTTCGGCCGCCGTGGAACCCGTGACGTTTAATAACACCCTGAAATCCACGTCCCTTGGTTTTTCCGGTTATATCAACGATGTCTCCGACTTTAAATAAATCAGCTAATTTGATTTCCTGTCCTATTTCATATTGATCAGGATCTTCAACCCGAAATTCCCGAATGTAATAAAAACCACCCTTGCCGGCTTTATTAAAATGACCAAGCATAGGTCTGTTCACCCGCGACTCCCGCTTATTAACAAAACCGACCTGAATAGCCTTATAGCCATCATTCTCATCTGTTTTTTTCTGCAGGACAACACAGGGACCGGCCTCTATTACCGTCACCCCTACCGCCGAACCTTCTTCAGAATAAAATCGGGTCATTCCGATTTTCTTCCCTAATATTCCCATAGTCTTAGGCATTGTTCATCCCAACCTTGTAATTTTGTAACTATTCAGCGAACATTATCCGTGCGTGGCCGGTACCGTCTTGGTCTTACGTAGTATCAGAATGCTACGCCGGCCTGATCACACACGTTTAATATACATCTGATTAATTACAGTACTGTGGTTTTACTAATTTTTTATTCTTTACTGAATCGTTACGTTATTTCCAGTTCAGAAGCCATTAAGCTCCATGCTGAATCAGTCGATCCGGTACACAGAACTCAATTCCCCGAAGCACGGTTAAAGCTTAATTTCTACGTCAACACCTGCCGACAGCTCAAGTTTCATCAGAGCATCTATTGTCTGTTGAGTAGGTTCCAGGATATCCAGCATGCGATGATGAGTTCTCATCTCAAATTGTTCCCGTGACTTTTTATCAACATGCGGTGAGCGAAGGACACAGTATTTATTAATCTTCGTTGGTAAAGGAATAGGGCCTGCTACAATTGCCCCGGTCTGCTTCGCTGTCTCGACAATTTCAGCAGTAGACAAATCTATTTGCTTATGATCGTACCCTCTGAGTTTGATACGAATTTTCTGCGTCTGAATCATTTAATTATCCTGGTAAATAGTAACTAGGAGGCTGTCCGAGAATGCCATTTCCCCCAACTCTGTGTTATTTGTCAAAAATAATACTTGCAATATTACTTACATGGCTGTGCTTATTTTTAACAGATGCCTTAATTTGAGAAAAATGCTCTCGGACAACCTCCTATTCAGCTTATGCCGTGCATAATTTATCCGGCTATATCGTAACTATTCGCCACAAATGCAGTAGTGACACAGGATTAACTTCCCTAATCATGTCTTATCATCCACACTGTAATATCGGCGAACTTACTATACCTATTCAACAATCTCGTTAATAACACCGGCGCCGACTGTCCGGCCACCTTCACGAATAGCAAAGCGCAAGCCTTCTTCCATGGCTATCGGGGTTATCAGGCTGCCCTCTATGGTCACATTATCGCCGGGCATTACCATCTCGACTCCATCAGGCAGTGTCACTACTCCGGTTACATCCGTTGTCCGAAAATAAAACTGGGGACGATATCCATTAAAGAACGGAGTATGGCGGCCACCCTCTTCCTTGGTCAGGATATAACATTCAGCCTTGAACTTCAGGTGAGGGGTGATGCTGCCCGGCTTGGCCAGTACCTGACCGCGCTCTA
>JANTGB010000004.1 GCA_024763115.1 Desulfobulbaceae bacterium
CGACCTGATCACGAAAATCTACGGCACCCTGTAACCAGTTACAATTACAGGGGTTAGCGAAGTTATAGCGCTTACCCCATGAGTAGTTACGTTTATTATTTATTTTATGCAGAAAGATCTGATGCTTTGTGACCGACCGATTACTACTTAACAAAACTTTTAAAAAATAGCAAAAAATAATTGAACTTGCCATACTTTCGTCATAATTTCCAGAAAAGCGGCGTGAATAGTAATCAGCAGTTTTTGTCTTTTTGGATCAGAGTCTGCGCTTACCTTGAAAGGGTGATCATCCAGGAACGTATTGCCTGTCGACCGGACTCTTTTTCCTTTCCACTGACAAAAATCCGATTATACTTTCCGGTTAGCGGTTTTTCAACTTTAATTCGCAAGATATTTCCTTCAAGAACCCCCTGCCGCCAGCCCAGTTCACTAACAAAAATACCTAGAGAGCCGGGGACATAACGTTCGGGAAAGGTGATTGCGGAACTCACCTCATGGAGATCGGCCGACTTCAGCGGCACAAACCCGGGTTTCATTTCAGTCAGGGGAAGATCTACCCGGTCAAGCACCTCTTTAAAATGAGCCATGGTTGACCATTCTTTGCCTAGAATCGGCTCCCTGGGAATCCGAAAAAAATCCGTCTCTACCCCTACTGAGCCGGGATCCTGGGTAAAGACAGCCTCATACCCCATATTTTTTGCCTCCGATAAAACGATATAATTATATTCACCATAGGGCAAAGCAAAAAAACGTGATCGTTCACCCAGTTCACGAGCCATGATGCGTGATCCCTTAGCCAGATCAATGCTGATCCGGGAACGGCATGTCTGTTCATCAAATCCGGTCGGGCATTCGGTAAGATGAAGATGGCCATAACCATGATCCTGAAAATCAACCCCGTCAGCCTGCATTTCCCTGATTTGTTCCCAGCTCATATAATCAGGATATTTTTTATCAGTAGCCTCAACATAAACAAAAACAGTAAATGGGTAAGCAAAAGATTTCAACAGGGGCCAGGCATTCCGGTAAACACTCTTGTATGAATCATCAATAGTTATAACAACAGTGTTGTCAAGATCCTTCCTGTTGCGCAACCTTGCCAACATTTCATTTAAGGAAATCACCTTATAGCCGTTATCACGCAGATAGATTAACTGCTCACGGAACCGTTCAACTCCTATGTTGGTTGTAGGATACTTGTCCTGGCCAAAACGATGATAAATCAACACCGTGCAGCCCGTTCCCTCTGTCTGGGCCGCGTCACCGGGCCGGCAAATAAAAAATTGTAAAAAAATAAAGAAAAAACAAAACAAAAAAGGAATCAAGCGGGTTGCCATGGTTATCCTCGATGCAACAGAAATAATTAAGGAAAAAGCGTAACTACTCGCGGGATAAGCCCCTTAGGGGTCACTCAAAAATAAATTCGCAGAGATGATTAAACGTTTAATCATCCAGCATACAACCATCATACTCTTTTAAACCGTTATGATCAATAACCAATCGAACATCTTTTACATAATCATGGCGCCGGGTGGAATAATAAAGCAGACCGGAACTTAGTATAATTGAATCGTCTGAATTTTGTCTGAGCTGCCTGAGTTTTTTATAAAATTCCATCCGGTTAAGATTAAGAAGATAGGCCCGCACCGAATCAAGCAGTGACTTATAGTGGGCTACCCTATGGGTCTTACCCGTATCTCGCCTGTCAGGAATAATACCATTATCCCCCCAGGTCCATACCCCGAAAACACTATTGCCTTCCTGAGCGAACCTGGAGGTTCCCCAGGAAGACTCCAATGCTCCCTGGGCCAGAACAAGACTTACCGGCAAAGTATCAATGCGCCGGGCAAGTTCCTCAGGATCGGCAGTTCGATATTTTTTTGTTAGGTTTAAGATAAATTCAACTTCTGATTTGCTAAATTCCGCCTGCCAGTAAATATTATCTCTCAAAAATGGTTCGTCAGCCCAAACCCGTCCCAATCTTAAACAAACCAGATCTAATGCTCTTTTTTCCCATTCAGTTTCCTTTTCAGCCAGCAGTATGGCAGGTAGCAGGGAATGGAGAAATAATTTTTTTCTGGTATCAATATCCTGCTGCCTGAGATCCTTGGGAAAACTTTTAAGTATTAACGGCTTTATGGCGGCATCAGCTTCAATATCCCAAAGTTTTTCCTTTTTTAAAATTATTTTTAACTGTTCGGAACTGTCAGCCATTAATACTGGATAAGACGACAAATCATGGGGATAAGGACCGATCTTATCAGGTAAGAACAAATATCTGAGCAGAAAGACAAAAAGCAGAAACGTAATAAACAGAGCAGCCCGACCGCACATGCCTGCCGGACTGTTGTCAAACATTTCTTTGCCGGATAAAAATCGAACCATATTTTTAACTCCATTGACTTGACATCAACCAAAACCGACTTATATATTTTTTGTAAAGTAATACTAATGAGCAGTTACAATTACTGGGGTTTGCACTCATTAGAGTTACCCCATGAGTAATTACAAATCAACACTATAATTGAGTCTGTTGATTTAACAGGATTTTCGTTCGAGATCAAGGCATACGGAAAAATTTATCATAGGTATCTACTTGATATTCCGAGGATAAACTTTCCCTTGTAACACAGAAATCAGGCAAAAAAATATTAAACAAACGGACTCATAAATAAAAGGAGGTTTGTCATGTCAATAATAAGATTTATGGACCCACCATTTTTTCGTCCCGGCCTGTCCGACTTTGAAAGAATGCGCCGCGAAATGGACAAACTAATGCAGCGTAAGGATTACAACACTCCTTTTTCTGTCGGTACCCCGGTTTTTCCCCCCTTAAATATTTATGAAGATAATAACAATATTTATGTCAAAGCTGAAGCGGCAGGGGTAGAAGCTGACAAAATAAATATTTCGGTTGAAGGAGATAACCTTACTATTTCCGGCGAAAGAGAACAACAGGGTAAAGATATGTCTTACCACCGCCAGGAAATTGAAACCGGAAAATTCAGCCGGGCGGTAACCCTGCCGACCAAAATCAATATTGATGCTGTAACGGCCCGGTTTAAAAATGGTATTTTGGCAATTACCCTGCCTAAAGCAGAGGAAGTAAAACCAAAAAAGATAGAAGTTACCATTAATTAAAAATAACTGCTCACAGGGCGACGAACGGAGTCTACGCTTACCTCTTTCCACAGGCCACCCCGCTCACGTATGACTAATACGCTATGCCGGACTACCTACGAAAATCTCCGGGGCCCTGTGAGCAGTTACGAGCTGACAATTTTGCATAAAATTAAAGGGGGACGACATGAGCGATAAAGAATTGCAGACCCAGCAGAAAAGAGAAGTTCAGCAAGAAGGCGAGCCAACAAAGCCAATGAGACAATTTATCCCGGCGGTTGACATTTACGAAGATGACAAAAGTGTTACCCTGCTGGCGGAGATGCCGGGAATCTCTAAAAACGGCGTTGAGGTTAAACTGGACGACGGTAGCCTGTTAATCGAAGGAAGCATACCGGACGACGACAAAACAGCGGACAGGACAATTCTTCTTCAGGAATTTGAAGCCGGCAACTATATACGCAAATTTACTGTGTCGGAAACAATTGACCAGGATAAAATCAAGGCCGTAATGAGCAATGGAATTTTAAAGTTGGTATTACCGAAAATCCAACCGGCAAAACCGAAAAAAATCGAGATAAAAACCGCGTAAAATCCTCCAGTCAGGTTCTCATTGTATCATTACAGTGAACCTGACTGGGACTTCTTATACAACCACATTAATTCCGTCGACATCAGAGGTGATAAGTGATGACTGTTGGCGGTCGAGCCTGTTATGCTCGTTATTAAGCTCTTTAATTCTGTTTTCTATTCTTCTTTTTTCCTGGGTTATTTTAGCGGTTATCCTGGTATCCGTAGTAGTTTTTATTTCAGTTGTCTCCTGAGGATTACGGCGAATTTCCGTTTGAACCATGGTGGATTGATTATTTTTATAATGAACTGTAACGCTGACATGGGGCATTTTGGAAACTTCCATCTCTTTACTCCCTGTGCCTCTTTATTTTGTACTGATCACAACCAACCCGTAAAAACCGCCCTGTAACCGTTCAGAGGTAAGCGAATATAGTAGGACTCCGTGTGCTTTACCTTCGCCCGACCAGGCCCGGCACCCATCCGGGCATAAACTCCGCATACTAATGCTATATGTAAGAAAGCCTGGTCAGGGATAGATAAAGCCCGAATTTCGAATGAAACACAGCTCGATAATAACAAAATAATCAGAATAATGTCTGCAGTCAACTCTCATTTACGCCGGAATAAGGCTTTCAGTTTATCTATGATGCCAAGTTTATTTGAAGATTCTTCATGAATATTTTCCTCATCAGGTGAGTCAAAAAGCTGCTCTTCACCAGTCACTTCTTCACTGAGCCCTACAGATTCTCCCTCCTCCTCAGCCTGCAGCTCACCCTCCTGTTCTTCAAGTTTTTCTTCTGCTGTTGATATTTTTTCCTGGGAAGCAGCGACTCCGGCTCCATTTTTCTCCTCGCTTATCTCCTGATCGGATTCAGACAGAAGAATAGCCTCATCATCTTCACTGATCTCCTGATCCGGGCCTCCTGTCTCAATAACTGCTTCCTTCTCTGTTTTTCCGCTGAATTCAGCAACCGAAAATACCTTTTCCTTCCAAAGCAGATATTTTTCAGCTGTTGCAGCAACTTCCAAAGGTCTCTCTGATTTTTTAAGGGTTACAACATGCTGTAAATTTTTATAAATTATCAACATGATTTCTCGAGCTTTCCGCCGAAATTCAACATTGCCCGCTTCTATTTCACGGGACAGAGACACCAGAAAGGCATTGATTATCAACAAAAGAGGTTGATCTTGCCACTCCTGTCGCAAATTTAAAATTTCAGCCCGAAGATGAGCTGCCATTTCATCGCTGATTTCATCCGTATCAGTTAATTCGCTAAACGCGGCCTGGAACGATTCAGGTAAAACAATACGCTCTTCCTCTTTCTCCGGGCCTGGGGCAACAGTACTTATTTCAGATACTTCCTTAACCTGAGGTTCACCGTCTTCACCACTTAATTCCAATTCCAGGCTTTCAGTCTCTCCAACTACAGGAGAAGAACCCTTATATTCACCATGATCCGCACCGACAACAAGACCTTCTTCAACCACCCTGCCCTCTTCATTACCCAGGTCAAGGTTGACGACATCCTCCTCAGCATTCAGATCCTTATCCTGCCCCTTGCTGATAACATCGCTGAACATATCATCCAGCAGACTGTCAACAGCAGGGCAGGAGTCATCCTCAGGGTGAGGTGGAACCACCGGCGGCGTCATTGCCTGCTTATCTTCAACCGGAGGCAATGTCTCATCATCGAAAAAGGAATCAAGCCGGGCATCCAGTTCAGGAAAGTCCTCCTCTTCCGCACGCTGAACTAAAATTTCATCCCCGCCAACCTGACCATGACCGGCCATCATTACCGCAGCTCCTCCTGCCTTAGGCATATTTTTTTCAGTTACCTTGCCTTGCCGATCTTTGTTATTTTTAAGCTGTAATTTCAAATCATTATATTTTTCAACCTCAGCCATAAGGATCTTCTTTTGTCCCCTTGGCGTCAGACGGGGTGAAGTAACAATCTTTTCAAGGCCGGCATAAACGGAAAGCAACAATTTAATGGAGTCAGGATTGGCTTTAGCCCTGGCAACGGAAATATATTTACCCAGGGCCTCAAGAATCTGCATAAAAATCAACAATATCTTATTATCCTGCCACCTCTCTTTAAAACGGGAAACCTGCTGATTAAAATTGTCCATATTTTCATCATTTATTTCCCACTCAAAGGCCAACACTGCTGCTTTAAAATCTTTTATAGCTTCAATATCATCCTTCACCGGCTCACTGACGAGATCATCCACTGTCTCGGCATGGCTATCCCGGCTGTCAATATCAGCCGGTCGTTCTTCAGCCTCGGAATCGCTGTCTTTCAGCTCCGGCTTATCATCAAGTTCCAGCGCGTCTTCCATCTCCAGCGAATTTTCCATGCTCAAAAGATCTTCCGTCTCTACCAGGGAAGATGTCTCTCCAGTTTCATCCATGGCAGTCAGATCAAGTGTATCCGAATCAGAAACAGGTACCTCACCTTCTAATTCCAATCCACCCAGCAAATCTTCAAACTGATCTTCTGCGGCGCTGCCGTTTACCTGGCTATTATCAGTTTTCACAAATAACCTCCTATTTCAATTCTCGCTGAATCGCCGCCATTGTCACTGAAATAATCTTTTTCAGAGTCACCACTACATTTTCTCCGGTTATAGCGCTGGCCGGATATGAAGGAGCCTTTAACTTGCTGTTTAAATCCTGTTCCAGGGTTTCCAGAGACAGAAGAGGAACCCCCCGGTCTTTTAAATCCATTTTATTGTATTGCAATATAAGAGGAATTTTAAAAATGCTCTTTTTATATTCCGCCAGGTTTTCCTGCAGCTGTTTAAGAGAGAGAAGATTGTGTCTCCGCCTTTCAGCCATGGCGTCTGCCACAAAAACCAGGCCGTCAACCCCCTTTAAAACCAATTTTCTGGTAGCGTTATATTTTACCTGGCCCGGCACTGTATACATCTGAATCTTGATATCATAGCCCTTGATTTTACCGATATCAAAAGGAAGAAAATCAAAAAAAAGGGTTCGATCGCCATGAGTTTTAATACTGACCATTTCCGTTTTGATCCGCTCACGAAATTTTTTATTAATGTATTCGAGATTAGAAGTTTTCCCGCCCCGGCCGGGACCGTAATACACAATCTTAACCTGAACCTCATTGGTTCTCATATTGATAAATGCCAATTCATTCTCCTGTTGTAACTACCTACTGGGTAAACGATTTAATTGCACTACCACCGTATTGGATTTGCCGGGTTAGAGATCTCTGTAGACTTCTACTTCCAGAGAGCCCTGATCTTATCAATAGCCTCCGCAACCTTGAGTCGCAGAAAACCAAGAGAAACTTCCTTGCCAAACAGGATGATCAACAGAAATTCTTCATTAATCATACTGAAATGAATACTGACATTTTCTCCTTTATGAAACAGTAAAGAAAATTCCTGCTCACCAACTATTTTAGCCATGGCATCAACTGTTGCATAATTACCGGCAGCCAGGGCTGCCAGGGACGCAACATCATAGCTGTGGGCGCCACTGTCACATTTGGCAATAGTATTGCCGGCCGTATCTATCATGAGGACATAATCAACACCTATCTCAATCAAATCTTCCCGCAAAATAGAATCTATTTCTATTAATCTGTCCTGATCTATGCCATAATTCATGGGCTAATTCCCCTCATTATTATCCGGTATTATTACCATTTAAAAAAACTCCTGATTCCCTTGGAACCATGCGCCTGTTTATTTAAAGCAGGCATGATCATATCACAGGATAACCTTACCATGGCTACTGAGGTAAAAAGTTCCATCAAAACAAGCAAATGACCGGCAGCTGAATTTCTTATATATATCCGACCGTTTTCATAAATAAAATCAGCCTCTGTGACATTTTTTATAACAGTAGTCAAAGACTTCCAGTCCCGTTGTTCAGGGTTTTCACTAAGCGGCAGCACCATTTCCTGAAAAACAACCCGCCCCTGGCGGGAAAACAGCAAGACTCCACTTACTCCATCAATCGCCAGGATATCTTTAAATATTTCTTTCACAACCTAAACCTTTAACCATTTACAACCTGCCCATTACACCTCTAACGACTGAACAAATCCATAATCTTATCGCGAGGACAGGTTCTGTTCATAGCCAGCGCCTTTGTCTGCCGCCCTGGAACCAATATATAATTATGCGAAGAGCCGGTATCGACAAAACCTACCTTTACCTTGCCTGTCCCCAGATTATCTCCCAGTCTGGTCATTTCGTTAAAAGTTGAATCCCAGGAACCATCACTGACAATATCCTCGGGCAGGCATTCCCGCCCCAGCCTGTCCTGCACAAGACTGCAAATCTCTTCATTACTTAAATCCACTTCCTCTTCAGTATGAGTAATTCCGGTACCGGTTTTTTCCTCAACAGCTTCCTCTTCAGTATCGAGCCAGATTACTTCATTTTCTTTTTCTTCTTCCTCATCCTTTCTGCGCATGGCCTCAAGGAGAATCCCCTGTAAATCGCTGTTTATTCTGTTTTCCTTAAGCCCACAGTAATTCTGAATCGACAATGAGACATTATTCCAGCCAAAAATTACATAAGCGGCATCAATCCCCCGGCTGCCGGCGATCCCGGCATCACACAAATTTCCATCAATAAAAAAAAGCACTCCCTGCTCGTTTGTCAGGGTATTCACAAGCCTGACAGTACAGGTTTTTTCCTCCATTTCAATAAGCTGAAGAAACATGCCGGGAGTAATGCCATGCATAGAGCCGCCATCCGACTCTTTTTTAAGAGTAGCATTAATCGCGCCAATTATTTTTTCAATAGCACAAGGCTTTTCCAAAAAAAACAGGGCGCCGTTTTTCCTGGCCATTTCCTTGATCTTATCATTACCGTAGGCGGAAATTATAATTACCGGAATTTCCGGATATCCCAGTTTTAATTTTCTTAATAAAGTCAGGCCGTCCATCCTGGGCATCTTTAAATCGGTAATTACTACAGAGACAAACTCTTTCTGAACTATTTTCAGAGCCCGCTCACCACTGTCAGCAACAACTGCCTCAAAAGGAACATTAAAATGTTTTATTCCTTCCAGGAAAAATTGTTGCATCTGTTGTTCATCATCGACAAAAAGAATTTTCTTCAAATTTTCACCTGGCAAACGGTTACGCTATAATTTAATGCCCATTTCGCTGAATCCCCGACCATATTTTTTTCGCCAGAGATGAAGACGCTGGAGGAGATGCTCACGTTTCTCCAAGTCATCCGCCAACTCAAGAACTACTTCCACCACTGCCTCAGCCAAAGTATAATCATCAACACTGCCGGTAAAAAATATTTGGCCATTTTCATAAGAAAATTCAGAAACAAAAGGATCAAGAAAATAATATTTAACTGATTTATCGATAAATTTTTGCCTTATCAATACAAGAAAATCATATGATTTTTCTTTTTTAACAATACCTTCGAAGGTTCTCAGCATCTCGCTCAGACCTTTAATAACGTCTATTTCATCATGAACCTGTTTTACAGACAGCTTATTTTTACCGGACTTTACCATAGTATTTTTTTGCAACGACAAACTGAAAATATTAAATTTTGCCCCTGCTTCACCGGCCATTTCCAAAAATTGTTGCGGTTGACATGCTTCATCTTCCTTTGACTGCCGCAACACGCATGATCCCCCGACAACCTCACCGTCATTAAAAAAAATCAGCCCTTCTCCCAGTTTTCTTTTCAGACTCAGCTCAAAAAAACCGGTAAATTTTTCTTTGGCAATCTTTTTTAACAAGCCCTTAAAATCAGTGGAATCCGTGCTTAAATCTTTATAAATCAATCTGGCAGAGGGTATTTGCGCCCAGAAATAAACTTTTTCCAATTCAAAATAATAAATATCAACAATAAAATTATAAACGGCCTGTAGCAGGGTTTTATAAGCCTTTTCACCCTGCAAAAAATCTTTTTTATTCTGAAAACAGACATTAACCAGATTGTCCTGATCAAAAAAAATAACAGCCTGAGCCGGCGCTGATCTGAAAAAAACAGCACCCGAACCTACTTCACCCTGAAAATGCTCAACAAGCTTGTCAATATGAAGATAAAAGCTGTTCAAATTAGCTAATACCGGCTTTTCTTTTGGAAAAACAATCATTACCTTCGTCTTAGCCTTTCAATAGCCGACTTGATGGAAAAACGCATCCGTTCAAGAGATGAAGCCAGTTCCTGAATCTCTCCACCGCCTTTTATCTGAATAGGATGATCCAGCTCACCCAGGCTTATACGCTGGGCGGCCTCAGCCAGATCTTTAATAGGTCTGGAGATTGATTTTGCCAGCTGGATAAAACTCAAAGCGCCTAGAATTAACAATGTTGCCAGAATAATCAGCAGAGGAGCAAAGCTCAAGACATCCTGTTTCATAGCCCCCTGCTGCAGATAAAGGCCGACATGAACTTCGCGGTTGGAAGACGAAATCTTTGCCACCGCATCATGAATCTGTTGACCGGAAACCTGAAAATTACCATTTGGCCTTCTTAAGCCTTTTAGACTGTTGCGACCGAGAGCTTCCTTTATTGCCCCGCTCAACTCGCCTGCCGCTAAACTTGTCCCGTCTCCCAACATCGCCACATAAGCCACGCCGGACAAAGCTGACATATCTTTTATAATCTCACCAAGTTGATCATTATCACCCTGAGTTAATGGTCGGGCCAGAGCAATGGCGCAGGCCCGGGCAATCGAATCAGCTCTGGCATTGATTTGTTCAGCCAGTAATGACGGCACAAAAGACATATAGATATAAGTCAGCAATCCACTGAACAAAACTATAAACCCCAGATAATTAAGAAATAATCTTAAGTTCAGGCTCAAACCCTTTTCGGACTGGATTTTTGCGGTCGATTCAACTGAGGAAATCTCATTATTCTGCGGGGAAGCCGTATTTCCCGTCATCTCGACAGTCGCAGAGCCAGTCTCTTTATCAGCCACATCCGCACTCTTATTTGCAGTTGGTTTGACAACTTCCATAATATGGCCGCATGACCGGCACTTACAACGACTCTTTTCGCCGGCTATTTTAGACTCATCAATCGTATATTTTTTCCCACATTCCTCACAAAAAATAATCATGCTTTACCTATCCTCCAGCCTGTAACCTTTCCATCATCACCTTAATAAAGGCTGCCCGCTGTTCATCATCGGGAATCTGCCGGGAAAAAATATCAATTAATTCCAAGGCATTACTTCGCGAAATTTTCCGACCATTTCCGCCAAGATCATAAATAGCGTCTTCAACCATAAGCCGGGCAATGGGACCGACAATCACTGCCAGTCTTTCAATAACAAAATCAAAAAACTCTTTAGACAACCCGGACTCACCGCCGCCACTGATTTGAATCAGTCCTCCGGCAAGCAGGAGCCTTATGGTTTCCCTGATATCATTAAGTTCATAATCCAACCGATAACTAAGCTCAGCCAGAGAATCCTTACCGTTAAGAGCCATTAACAACTGCAACATTCGACCATTAACTTTTATCTCACCCATGTCGGGATCAACCAATGGCTTATAAATCAATGAAGAAATATCTTCAGGTAAATCACTCATTTTTTTCTCGTAAATGCTGAAAAAGCGCCTGTCAGGTAAATAAAGAGCTGTTATCCGCTACTCTTTTGACCAGTTCCCGGTAATCCTGAGCTCCAGTACAGCCGGGGGCGTATTCGTAAATAGTCTGACCATGAGCAGGAGCCTCGGAAATCATCTCGTTATAACGTATGGGTCGACAAAGAATAGGCCCGTACATAAGTTCCAGTTTTTCCATAATTCCCATAGTCTTCCGGGCCTTTTTATCCTGGAAGGTGGGGACAATATACTTTAACGACAGCTCCTTGCGATATTTCTGGATCGATGCCAGAGCCTTTAAAAATTCAACCAGCCCCTGGAGGCTCATTACTTCCATTGACACCGGAGTCAGAACCTCGGTAATATAAAACAGAACATTTACCGTAATCGGATCCCAGCCCGGCGATGTGTCGACAATGACATAGTCATAACGATTTTCAACCGGAGCCAGAATTTCCGTCAAGGTCAATTCACCGCCGAAATCCTTGCGGTCAATCATCCGCTTAAGCCCGGCAATAGACTTGCTTCCAGCCAGAAGCCATAAATTCTTCCTGGCCCCGACAATTGTTTCATCATAACTTAAATCACCGTTTATTAACTCAGCTAACCCCCCTTTAGGCTTTACGCCAAGAACAAAACTGTCCTGTCCCTGAGTATCGGTATCCACCAGCAGAACCTTATATCCGGCCAGGGCCAGACCTGCGGCAAGGTTTACCGAGGTAGTTGTCTTACCTACTCCACCCTTACTTAAACATACCCCGATCTTCCTCGGGCCGCTCGGGCGGGGCATGGCAGCAGCCAGTAAAAAAGAATTTCCACAAAATTTACATTTAGCCCTTTTTATATGAGCTGGAATTTTTTTCTCATCAATGGTGTGTTTCTTTTTGCAATGCGGGCAAACAAGAACCATTTTCATGTCTCCGGGTTATCAACAAGACTGTCAACTTACAGTTACACAACTCAATTTTGACGACAGACAAGTCTACTTATAGTTATTTTTTAATATTACTCTATTAATGTCAAACTTTATCAGGCAGTTCCTGTCTAAATTTTCAATTATAATAAAATAATCGGCCTTAAAATGAAAAAAGGCGGATTCCCATAATCAGGAATCCGCCTTTTCAACACAATGTCAGGCTGTCGGTAATCTTAATAAGATTTTCTGGCCAGGATCTCCCTGGGTCTGGCACCGTCGGCCGGGCCGACTATACCTTCCCGTTCCATGAGCTCAATCATCCGGGCAGCGCGGTTATAACCAACCCGTAACCGACGCTGAACAAAGGAAATTGAAGCCTGACCGGACTCACAGACCAGGGCCACTGCCTCATCATATTTTTCATCATACTCGTTCTCGGCAATGGCTCCTTCATCACCATCCACTGCTTCAACAATCTGCATCACTGATTCATCATACTCGGCTGAACCCTGCTCTTTAAGAAAATCAACCAGACGTTCAGATTCCTTTTCCGAGATATAAGCGCCATGGATACGCTGTAACCGTGAAGAACCAGGCGGCATAAAGAGCATATCACCTGCCCCGAGCAGATGTTCAGCCCCGGATGTATCAAGAATTGTCCGGGAATCAATCTTGGATGAGACCTTAAAGGACATCCTGGTGGGGAAATTAGCCTTGATCAGACCGGTGAGAACATCAACTGAAGGCCGTTGGGTGGCAATAATCATATGCATTCCCGCCGCCCTGGCCATCTGGGCCAGCCGGGCGATACAGCCTTCAACTTCATTTGAGGAAACCATCATCAAATCGGCCAGCTCATCAATTATAATTACCACCAGCGGCAATTTTTCCTCAGCAGTTTCATTGTAGGAGGCAAAACTCTTGACTCTGGCCCCTTCCATCAGTTCATAACGTCTTTCCATCTCATGCACTGCCCAGAACAGTGCCCGGCCGGCCATTTTCGGGTCAACCACAACAGGGTGGAGAAGGTGGGGAATCTCATCGTAGGTTGAAAGTTCAATACGTTTGGGGTCAACCATCAGCAAACGAACCTGGTCGGGAGTGGCCTTAAAGAGAATGGAACTGATAATGACATTAATCGTCACGCTCTTACCGGCTCCGGTGGCCCCGGCAATAAGCAGATGAGGCATACGGGTCAGGTCGGCCAGCACCGGATTACCAACGACATCCATGCCCAGGGCCAGAGTCAGGGGAGATTTGGCCTGCTTGAATTTTTCATTAGCCAGGATATCACGGAGAAAAACAATTTTCCGGCTGGGATTGGGAATCTCAATCCCCAGGGCCGCCTTGCCTGGTATGGAACCGACTACCCTTACACTGTCACATTTAAGGCCCAGGGCCAGATCATCGGCCAGAGAAACCACCTTGTTGATCTTGACCCCGGGCGCCGGGGCAAATTCATAGGTTGTAATTACCGGGCCCGGTGAAATTCCGGTAACCTTGCCCTGCACTCCGAAGTCAGCCAGCTTTTCTTCAAGTTTTTTGCTGATACCGATATAATAATCCTTCTCAACCTCATATTCATCATTGCCGGATTTATTTAAAAGAGAAAAAGGCGGCAGCTGATAATCACCGCCGGCAACCGGTAAAGGCTGAAAATCTTCTTCCTCAGCCAATAATTTTATCGGTTCATTGACACTGGGAGAACCAACATTAACTGAGGATGGAATTTTGTCGGAAGAACCAGTCGACTTTTTGACCTGTTTTTTCTGCCGGCTTATCTTTATTTTTTTATTAAGAGAACCGCACCCTGCCGCCATCAGTCCCGTCCAGATGTATGGAGAAAACCTTAAGGCTGCCATCAGGGAACAGAGAAACAGGGCCAGAAAAAAAAGAATTGCCCCTGGAGCGCCGAACCAGGTGGAGACAAAACCAAGGCTGAGATTACCAAGATATCCACCCAGAGGATATGTCCTGCCGAAGAGGGATATGTCAGGGCCTAAGGCGGCTGACAGGGAGGAGGCGGCCAGCACTATTCCGGTGCTGCCCCCGACAATCCAGGGTATACTCTCAGCCTCAATCAATAAAAAGAAAATCCGACCGGCAAAAAAAAGCAGTAACAAGGGTATCCAGAAAGAACTTAACCCCAGAAAACTCATTAACATCAAGGCGGTAAAATTACCGACAATACCGCCCCAGTTTGAAAAAGCAGCAGCTGAAGAGACGGAGGAATCAGGCGGAGGAGAGAAACTGAAGAGACTGAGCAGGAGAAAACAGGCAATAACCGCCATAATAACAGCCAGCATTTCCCGGCCAAGAGATGGTTTTTCCTGTTTATTTGCTTTCGGCATTCAATTTTGAATTATCGGCTGTTTTTTCTTGATCGAATCAAGAATCCCGTTAAGAAAAGAGGCTGATTCAGGCGAACTGTAGCGTTTGGCAATTTCAATAGCCTCATTTATCACCACCGAGGCCGGCACATCCGGGCAAAAAAACAACTCATAGACGGCAATGCGGAGAATATTGCGGTCAACCACCAGCATCCGTTCCAGTCGCCAGTTAAACGCATGTTCGATAATCAGGGCATTAATCTCCTCAAGATTATCTTTGACCCCGTTGACCAGTTCCTGGGCAAAACCGACAGCCTTTTTGTTGACCTCAAAATTCCGCCGCAGCTGATTTATATCAGAGCCGGGATCAGCGCCCTGATCAATCTGGTAAAGACACTGCAGGGCCAGTTCCCGTGATGTACGCCTCAATCCCATTAAAAATTATCTAAGAGATTGATCATTTCAATGGCGGCAACCGCGCAATCAGAGCCTTTATTGCCGGCCTTTGAACCGGCCCGTTCAATGCCCTGTTCAATGGTATCAGTAGTCAATACGCCAAAGATAATGGGAACTCCGCTGTCCATGCCGGCTTGGGCAATGCCCTTGGCCGCTTCATTGGCGACAAAATCAAAATGCGGAGTAGCGCCGCGAATAACAACACCAAGGGTGATTACGGCGTCATAACGACCTGATTTTGCCATTTTCTGAGCAACAAGAGGAATTTCATAAGCTCCGGGCACCCTGGCGACCTCAATATCATTATCACTTACCCCGGAACGGGTCAGAGTATCCAAAGCGCCGTCCAGCAGCCGTTCAGCGATAAATGAATTGAACCGGGCCAGGACAATACCGATTTTTTTCCCTTCACCCTGTAAGTTTCCCTCGAAAAATTTTGCCATTATCGTATCCCCTGTTTATTATCATCGAAGTAAACAAAAACTTCAATTTTAGAGTTTAATATTTTACTTCTGCGGTAACTGCTCATGGGGTAAGCGTCCTAACTTCGCTAACCCCTGTAATTGTAACTGGTTACAAGGTGCAGGTAAGCACCCTTAAAAACAGGGCATAAACTTCGACTCCGAATATGCGGTACCCTGTGAGCAGTTACCGATATTGTTTTTTATGCAGGCGCCTAAACATCCAGCATATGCCCCATCTTATCCTTCTTGCACTTCAGGTATCCCAGATTTTCCGGCACCGGCTCCATCTCAATGGCAACCCGATCCGTCACTTCAAGACCATAGCCCTCCAGGCCGACGATCTTCTTGGGATTATTTGTCATTAATTTCATTTTCCTGATTCCAAGATCACGAAGAATCTGAGCCCCGATACCATAATCACGGAGATCTGCTTTAAAACCAAGCTCAAGATTGGCCTCAACCGTATCAAGCCCCTTATCCTGCAGGGCATAAGCCTTTAATTTGTTCACCAGGCCAATCCCCCTGCCCTCCTGGTGCATATAGATGATGACCCCGTTCCCGGCCCGTCCCACCATGCGCATGGCTGCCTGCAGCTGTCCCCCGCAATCACAACGCAGAGAGCCGAAGACATCGCCGGTAAGGCACTCGGAATGAACCCGTACCAGGGTTTCCTTGTCCGGATCAATCTCGCCCTTGACCAGGGCAACATGTTCAGCATCATCAACATCATTGGTATAAGCGATAAGATGAAATTCCCCGCCGTAACGGGTAGGCAGTCTGGTTTCCGCCGCCCTGTGTACCAGGGTATCTTTCTTTAATCTATAAGCTACCAGATCGGCAATGGTGGCAATTTTCAAATCATGGGTTTCGGCAAATACTTCCAGATCCGGCATCCTTGCCATGGTGCCGTCTTCCTTCATAATTTCACAGATGACTCCGGCAGGATTCAAACCGGCCAGCTTGGCAATATCTACCGAGCCCTCGGTCTGACCGGTTCGTACCAGGACACCGCCCCGCCGGGCCCGCAACGGAAAAATATGGCCGGGACTGACAATATCTTCAGGCTTGACGTCACGGGACGCGGCCACCTGGATTGTCCGGGCCCGGTCAGCAGCGGAAATTCCGGTGGTAACCCCATGCCTGGCCTCAATACTTACGGTAAAGGCCGTTTCATAGGGTGACTGGTTGTCCTGAACCATCATCGGCAAGTTCAACTTGGCAAGATGCTCAGGGGTCAGGGTCAGACAGATAAGGCCCCGGCCATGGGTTGCCATAAAATTAATGGCCTCCGGGGTCGCCATCTGGGCCGCCATAAAAAGATCGCCTTCATTTTCCCGGTCTTCATCATCAACCAGGATTATCATCTTCCCGGCCCTTATATCTTCAACAACCTCTTCAATCGTACTTACAGGCATATATGCACCTTGTCGGAATGTCAAATGTCAGAAAACAGAAGCCAGAAGTCAGAGGACAGAGAACGAAAATCACTCCTTTGTCCACGCTTTATGTCTTCAGCTTTATTTTATTTTTGAGTGAACCCTTACTATCTTAAAAAACCATGTTCCGCCAGAAAGGCCGGATTAATTCCGGAACCAGTGCTGTTATCTTCTTTCCCGGCAGCAGTAAGCAGTTTTTCAACATACTTACCAATCAAATCAACTTCTATATTAACCACATCTCCCTGGCGCAGGCTGCCCAGGGAAGTAATTTCCAGGGTATGAGGGATAATAGCCACGGAAAATGAATGTTTGTCACAATGATTTACCGTAAGGCTTATCCCGTCAATTGTTATTGAACCCTTTTCGATTATATAACGGCCAAGTCCCTGGGGCACGTTAAAACTGAAACGAACAAAATCTCCCTCGGGCTTACGGGAAATCGTTTCACTTACCGCGTCAACATGACCACTGACCAGATGACCGCCCAGACGGTCGCTTAAACGAAGAGCCCTTTCCAGATTAATTTTATGGCCTGCAGCCAGCCTGCCGAGATTAGTCCGAGACAGGCTTTCCGGCGAGACATCAACCAGGAAATAACGGCTGCTGATCTGCCGGGCCGTAAGACAGACGCCGTTGCATGCTATGGACTCGCCCTCCTCGTGCTCAGTCAAAGCAAAATCCGGCTCAATGCCGAAAACCATGCCGCCGCCTGACGGTTTTTTTTCTTTCAGGACGCCCTGCCCCTGAATAATACCGGTAAACATAATTACAGACCTCGTAAAAAACTTTTTGTTATTGACTGAAAAACCTTTACCAGTAAGGAATTTGGTCAAAATTGGACGGTTGGTCTGGGTTAAAAGGTTCAAAGTTCAGGGTTCAAGGTTGCTGGAAGCCTTGAGATATCGGGTATCTTCTAAACTTTGAACCTTGAACCTTGAACGATACTCCGTACAAATTTACAGCATAATGTCCAGAAAACAGCATTAATTTTACGATTATTTAACGAGGTCTGAATTAATTAAAAATACCCTCAATCATAATATCATCAGCAAAACGCCGGGTACGGATAAGCGAAAACCGTCTGGCATCCCGAACCTGTTTAAGCCCCAGCTCAGCAATCAGGGGAATAGCGTCAGAGCCGAGAAAAACAGGAGCGAGAAAAAGATTTACCTGATCAACCAGCCCGGCCTGTAAAAAAGCGGTATGAATTAATGAGCCCCCTTCAACCAGCAGAGAATTCACCTGTTCCCGGCCCAGAACCGCCAGAACCTCGTACAGGTCAACCCGGCCCTTACGCAAATCCACCGGCAAAACCCTGGCGCCTGCCGTTTCCAGGGCCTTGACCTTATTGCCGTCTGGTTCAGGGCCGCAGAAAATCCAGGTTGACGCTGCGGATTCCTGCTTGAGCATTTTTGCTCCAGGCGGCAGTTTCAGGCTGGTATCTATAATTACCCGCAGGGGATCACGCCCCTGCCGACCAGGCAGCCTGGTAGTCAGGGATGGATTATCATTTAAGGCAGTGCCGATGCCCACTGAAATAGCGTCAACCCTGTCCCGGAGCAGATGTACCTGATGGCGTGACTTTTCATTGGTAATCCAGGCGCACTGCCCTGAACCGGCGGCAATGCGGCCGTCCATACTACAGCCGGCCTTCATGATAACCCAGGGAAGGCCGGTGGTAATATGCTTGATAAAGGGCCGGTTAATGGCCCGACACTTGTCTGCAAGCACTCCGCTGGTGACCTCTATTCCCCGGGCAGCGAGAAAGTCACGGCCTGAACCGGTCACATGGGGATTGGGATCAACCATGCCTATCACCACCCGCTTAATACCGCTCGCCAGAATAGCCTGGGTACAGGGCGGGGTGCGTCCCGTATGATTGCAGGGCTCCAGGGTTACATAAATCGTTGCCCCGACAGCCCTGCTCCCGGCAGACCGCAGGGCATGAATCTCAGCATGAGGAGTTCCGGCCTTTTTATGCCGGCCCCGACCTATGACCTCGCCATCTTTTACCACCACAGCGCCGACAAGGGGATTAGGCGATGTCCGGCCCCGGGCTTTTACCGCCTCGGCCAGGGCCATTTTCATAAAAAGGCGGTCAGCTTCAGCCACCTTACTGCTCCCTGCCGCTCAACAAGCCTTTCAACTCATCCATAAACTCGTTTAAATCTTTAAACTGCCGGTAGACTGAGGCAAAACGGACATAAGCAACCTCGTCCAGATTGCGTAAACCCTCCATAACCCGGGCCCCGACAATCCGCACCGGAATCTCCCGTTCGCCGATATCCTGGATATCACGCTCCAGGGAATCAACAAATGCTTCAATTTCAGACATGCTCACCGGTCGTTTTTCACAGGCTTTTTTCAGGCCTTCGACAACCTTGGAGCGATCCCATTTTTCCCGCCGTCCATCTTTCTTGATGAGCATGGGCATGGTAATTTCCAGTCGCTCATAGGTAGTAAAACGCCGACCGCAGGAGCCACACAGCCTCCGCCTTCTGGTCGTGGTATATTCCTTGTTTAAGCGGGAATCAACTACCTTGTTTTCCAGATGACCGCAGTATGGACATTTCATTTTTCTTCCCCAAGGCTGAAATAAGGGATTTCCGCCTCATCCAGCATAATCTTGGAAAGGGAGTCTGCATATCCTTCCTTGAAATAAATCTTAACAATTCCGGCGTTAATCAACATCTTGCTGCAAATGGAACACGGCATATTCGTACAATAAAGAGTAGTCCCCTCAATACTTACCCCATGCAGGGCCGCCTGGATTATAGCATTCTGTTCGGCATGAAGTCCCCGGCACAACTCGTGCCGTTCACCGGACGGCACTCCCAGCTGCTGCCGCATACAGCCCACATCCAGGCAATGCTGAATCCCTTTCGGCACCCCATTGTAACCTGTACAGATTATCCGTTTATCCCGCACCAGAATCGCCCCTACTTTGCGACGGATACAGGTAGAACGTTGGGCCACCAGTTCGGTAATTGACATAAAATATTCAGTCCATGACGGACGCGGCTGATTTTCCATTATAACTACACATCCTGCCGGTCTAAATCAGGATAGATGGGAAAATCATCACAGAGCATTCGCACTTCAAGCCTGATCCGGGCAAGTTCTTCCTTATCAGTCCTATGTTCAACCGCCCGGTTAATCCAGGCGGCGATCAATTTCATTTCCTCTTCCCTTAATCCTCTGGTAGTAACGGCCGGAGTGCCTATGCGAATACCGCCGGTAACAAAACGGCTCTGGGTATCAAAAGGAATGGCATTCTTGTTAACCGTCAGACCGGCATCTTCCAGGGCCTCTTCCGCTTCCTTGCCGGTAACGTTTTTATTGGTTAAATCAACCAGGAGTAAATGATTGTCCGTGCCCCCGGAAACCAGGCGGAAGCTATCAGCCCGGAGCTGTTCGCCGAGAACAGCGGCATTTTTAACCACCTGGCGCTGATATTCCTTAAAACGATCATTCATCGCCTCTTTAAAGGCCACTGCTTTAGCGGCAATAACATGAATAAGAGGGCCGCCCTGGATTCCCGGAAAAATCTTGCTGTTTAATTTTTTGGCAAATTCTCCTTTGGCAAGGATCAAACCGCCCCTGGGGCCGCGCATGGTCTTATGGGTGGTGGAGGTGACAAAATCAGCCCAGGGAACCGGCGAAGGATGAACTCCCCCGGCAATAAGCCCGGCAATATGGGCCATATCAACCATAAATAAGGCCCCGACCTTGTCGGCAATATGCCTGAATCCGGCAAAATCAATAAAGCGGGGATAGGCACTGGCCCCGGCCACAATCATTTTGGGTTTATGCTCCAGGGTCAGACGTTCAACCTCAGCCATATCAATCTGCTCGGTTTCCCTGTCAACCCCGTAAGCAACAAAATCATAAAGCTGACCGGAAAAATTAACCCCGCTGCCGTGGGTAAGATGGCCGCCATGGGCCAGATCCATACCCAGAACCCTATCACCGGGATTAAGGGTGGCAAAATAAACCGCCATATTGGCCTGGCTGCCGGAATGGGCCTGAACATTGGCATATTCAGCCTGGAAAAGTTCCCTGGCCCTGGCAATGGCCAGGGATTCCACCTGATCGGAATATTCACAGCCGCCGTAATAACGCTTGCCCGGATAGCCTTCCGCGTATTTATTGGTAAAAATAGACCCCTGGGCCTCAAGCACGGCAGGACTGACAATGTTTTCCGAGGCAATCAGCTCAAGCTGGTTAGTCTGCCGTTCCAGTTCATAATTAATTGCCCGGTAAACTTCAGGGTCGGTATTTTGTAAATAAGACACGAATAAAATCCTATTTGGGGTTCAGAGGTTAGAGTTTAGAGGTTCAGGGGTTCAAAGGTTCAAGGGTTCAGTGGTTCAGGGTTACGCTCAACTGGAAAACATTTCAATGCGCCGCAGATGCCGTCCCCCGGCAAAATCGGTCTCAAGCCATGTTTTTACCACCTCAAGGGCCAGACCAGGGCCGATTACCCTGGCCCCCAGGCAAAGAACATTAGCATCATTATGTTCCCGGCTCATCCTGGCGGTAAAAATTTCATGACAGAGCGCGGCCCTGATCGCTTTATAACGATTAGCCGCCATTGACATGCCGATACCGGTACCGCAAATCAGGATACCACGTTGACACGCGCATGAGGCCACCTGTTCACAAACCAACCCGGCAAAATCAGGATAATCAACGGAATCAGAAGAATCCGTTCCCATATCCATTATCTCCTGGCCCCTGTCCCGCAGCAGAGCAAGAATATCATCCTTCAAGCCAAAACCGCCATGATCACAACCAACAGCTATCTTCAAAGTTATTCCTCACACCTTTTCATAATAATTACCGCGTTAGTTCCGCCAAAGCCAAAGGAGTTGGACATACCGTTCCTGATATCCGCCTTTCCGGCTTTACCGGGCACGTAATCCAGATCACATTCAGGATCAGGATTTTCCAGATTGGCAGTGGGAGGAATCAGCTGGTTATAGAGAGACAGGGCCAGAAAAACCGCTTCAATACCGCCGGCAGCTCCCAGCATATGACCAGTCATTGACTTGGTGGAACTGACCGCCAGTTTATAGGCATGATCACCATAAACCTCTTTTATTGCCCTGGTTTCCACCACATCGTTTAAGGGAGTGGATGTGCCATGAGCGTTTATATAATCAACATCCTCAGGCGCCATACCGGCATCAGCCAGGGCCATCCGCATGCAGCGGACAGCGCCGTCTCCACTTTCAGGCGGCGCGGCAATATGATAACCATCTCCGGTCAAACCGTAACCAGCCATTTCCGCGTATATTTTTGCACCCCTGGCTCTGGCATGCTCATACTCTTCAAGGATAAGCATGCCTGCTCCTTCGGCAATGATGAACCCGTCACGATCACGATCAAATGGTCTTGAAGCCTTTTCCGGCTCATCATTACGCTTGGACAGGGCCTTCATTGAATTGAATCCGCCCACTCCCAGGGGACAGATAGTAGACTCGTTACCACCGGTAACAACAACATCACAATCTCCTCTGCTCACCAGTCTGAAGGCTTCGCCAACCGCGTGCGTACCCGCGGCGCAGGCTGTCGTCAATGTCAAATTCGGCCCCTTGATCTTATGAACAATGGAAATATGACCGGCCCCCATATTAGGAATAACCATGGGAATAAAAAAAGGAGTAATACGCCGCGGCCCTCTTTGCCGATAAATTTCATGATATTTTTCAATGGCCGGCAAACCGCCCATACCACAACCGGTAATTACGCCGACCCTGCTGGAATTTTCTTCAGATACCCGAAAATCAGCATCATCCAGGGCCATACCGGCAGCGGCAATTGCATATTGGACAAAAGGTTCAAGATGCTTGGCAAGTTTTTTTTCAATAAAATCTTCGACCTTAAAGTCCTTGACTTCACCGGCGATTTTAACCGGAAAATCACCAGCGTCAAAACGGGTAATAGGCGCAACACCGCTTCTGCCGGAACAAATCCCCTGCCAGGTTTTATCGACTCCGGTTCCCAAAGGAGTTACCAGGCCAACTCCGGTTACCACAACTCTTTTTTTCACGTTCAGCCTCTCTTAAGCGCTCAGCGCAACACAGAGTTTGTAAGTTTATAATAATTGATGAACTCGTAAATAGTCGTAACTGCTCACAGGGCACCGCATATTTCCGCCATCAGCCCGGTTTACGTATGCCTAATACGCAGCACCGGTCTGATGACGAAAATCTACGGCACCCTGTAAACAGTTACAAATGCGAAGATTTGCAATCATTAGGTGCTTACCCCGTGAGTAGTTACAAATAGTCTTAATTCACCACAAAGCTCATGAAGAATATGAAGTTAATATAATGATTTTACGCTTTTCTTTTCTTCGTGTCCTTCGTGCCCTTCATGGTAAAACAGGTTTTTGCGAAATCGTCATAATTGATGAACTTGCATAACTACTCACAGGGCAGCAAATAATCCAAAAGCCTTTGGCAGAAAACGCCCTATCCCGCAAATCTGCGAAATAAGGCGTTTTACCCTGCTCTACACAAAAAACAGCATTTTTATTTTCAAACCCTGAAAATTTATAAAAAAATCCGTCCTTAGCCTTTAATCTTGTCAATATAGGCTATTGCATCCTTTACCGTAAGGATTTTTTCAGCATCTTCATCCGGAATTTCTATATCAAACGACTCTTCCATAGCCATAATCAATTCAACCAGATCAAGTGAGTCAGCGCCTAAATCATCTACAAATGAAGCTGAACCGACAACTTTTCCTTTGTCTACACTAAGTTGTTCGGCAATAATATCAATTAATTTCTCATCAACAGCCATAATTTTCTCCTTAAAAACAATATGTTATTTCAGTCTTCCGTAACTTCTCCGTAACTGTTCAGCTCTCCGGAAGTGTTGATACTTCGAAAATTGCAGACCTACGGTTTGAGCTACAATATATGGAGAAGTTTCTGTCCTCTGTCCTCTGACATCCGACATCCGACATCCGACATCCGCTATCCCATGAACATCCCGCCATTGACATGGATAAACTGGCCGGTCACATAACCGGCGTCATCCGAAGCCAGATAGGCAACCGCAGCAGCTATATCATCCGGGGTTCCCAGAGAGTTCAAAGGGATCTCTTCTAAAATTTTCACGGTCACCGCCTCGGGCAGGCCACGGGTCATATCAGTATCAATATAACCTGGAGCCACCCCATTTACCGTAATTCCCCGGGAAGCCAGTTCTTTGGCAGCGGAACGGGTCAAGCCTACCAGACCGGCCTTGGCTGCCGCGTAATTTGTCTGGCCGCCATTGCCGGCAAAACCGATTACGGAAGTTATGTTAATAATCCGGCCCCGGCGATTCTTCATCATTCCCCGGCTTACCGCCTTCATGCATAAATAAGCGCCTTTTAAATTTGTATCCAGCACCTGATCCCAGGCATCTTCTTTCATCATGGCCAGCAGTCCATCCCTGGTAATCCCCGCATTATTTACCAGGATGTCCACCGGACCTGATTTCGCTATATCTTTAAAGGCAGCTGCGACTTCAGCGCCGTCACCGACATTAAACCGACACGCCCCGGCTTTGCCGCCGTTTTTTTCTATTTCAGCCACAACCTCATCCGCCGCATCAGGCCGACTGACATAATTAACCACAACCTCGGCGCCCATTCTCGCCAGACGTAGACATATCGCCCGGCCAATCCCTCGGCTGCCGCCGGTCACAACCGCTTTTTTACCGTCAAGGTTCATTTTATTTTTTTCCTTAAGGGCTCACCCAAAAATAACTTCGCATTCTAAGGCGCAATCTGAACATTTAGAAAAGCGATCTGCAATTATGCAATCCAGAGGCGTAGCTCTGCTACGCCTGCGGTT
>JANTGB010000005.1 GCA_024763115.1 Desulfobulbaceae bacterium
CGACCTGATCACGAAAATCTACGGCACCCTGTAACCAGTTACAATTACAGGGGTTAGCGAAGTTATAGCGCTTACCCCATGAGTAGTTACAAAAAAAACATGTCAAAACTTCCCGAGTACGATGAATCAAAAATAAAAACCTTAAGTTCCCTTGAACATATCAAGCTGCGGCCTGGAATGTATATAGGCCGGCTTGGTAACGGCAGTCATCAGGACGATGGCATTTATATCCTTTTAAAAGAGGTAATTGATAATGCTGTTGATGAATTCATCATGGGAGCAGGAGACAAAATCACCATAAAAATAACGGAAAACGGACGGGTTAAGGTTCGCGATTACGGCCGGGGCATTCCCCTGGGAAAACTGGTTGAATGCGTCTCAGTCATAAATACGGGCGCCAAGTACAATACCGATGTTTTTCAGTTTTCCGTGGGCCTTAACGGGGTCGGCACCAAGGCGGTAAACGCCCTGTCAAAAGAATTTAGGGTTACCTCTTTTCGAGAAGGGGAATTTGCCGGGGCCCTGTTTATTGATGGAATTCTCCAGGAGCAGAAAACCGGCGGGAGCAGGGAGGCAAACGGCACTCTGGTTGAATTTCTCCCTGATGATAAAATTTTTACTGATTTCAGCTTTAATTATGATTTTATCAAGAAAAGACTCTGGCGTTACGCCTATTTGAATGCCGGGCTTAAACTCTATTTTGCCGATGAATGTTTTCACTCCGCCAATGGCCTGCTTGATCTGTTGAAAAACGAAATTGAGACCACAAAAATATATGATTCTCTTTATTACAAAGATGAAATTCTGGAATTTGCTTTTTCCCATACCGACGGCTATGGCGAAAATTATTTTTCTTTTGTCAACGGTACCTATACCAACGAAGGCGGCACCCATCTTTCCGCCTTTCGTGAGGGAATTTTAAAAGGGGTTAATGAATTTTCCGGCAAAAAATTCGCGGGCGAAGATGTTCGGGAAGGAATTGTCGGCACGGTTGCGGTCAAGGTGCGGGAGCCTATTTTTGAATCCCAGACCAAGAACAAGCTGGGCAATATTGAAATTCGTCCCGCCATTGTCAACCGGGTCAAGGAATTTGTCTGTGATTATCTGTATAAACATACGGATATTGCTGAAATTCTCCTCCAGAAAGTCGGCCAGAACGCCAAGGTTAGAAAAGAACTGCAGCATGTCAGAAAAGAGGCCAAAGCCAAAAGCCGCAAGGTTGCCATTCGGGTACCGCAGTTAAAAGATTGCAAATATCATCCGGCAAAAGGAAAACCCTCCGGACCGGGTCGGGAAAATATGATTTTCATTACCGAGGGTCAGTCCGCCTCAGGCTCGATTATCAGCGCCCGCGACCCTATGATCCAGGCAGTCTTTTCCCTGAAAGGTAAGCCCCTCAATGTTTATGGCCAATCCATGGCCTTGTTATACAAAAATGATGAACTGTATAACATGATGCGGGCCTTAAATATCGAAGAATCGCTTGCCGATCTCCGTTATGATAAAATAATTCTGGCTACTGATGCTGATGTTGACGGCCTCCATATCAGGAATCTCCTGCTCACCTTTTTTCTTCATTATTTTGAAAATATGGTTAAGCGGGGCCATGTCTATATTCTTGAAACACCGATATACCGGGTCAGGAATAAAAAGGAGGCCCGCTATTGTTACTCGGAACGGGAAAAAACGACTGCGGAAAAAAGCCTGCGGGGCCGGGGCCGGGCCCGGCTTCAGGTTGAGGTTACCCGCTTTAAAGGGCTTGGAGAAATTTCACCTCCTGAATTTAAACAGTTTATCGGTGATGACATGCGGATCAAACAGGTAAATATCGACAAGCTGAGCGAGGTGCCGGAGCTTCTCTCATTTTACATGGGCAAGAATACACCGGTTCGTAAAGGTTATATTATGGAACATCTGGCCCAGGCTGTTGAACAGACATTATAAAACCAGTTAAAATGTAATTACTCACCGGGCCGGCGATTACGTTGCTGCTTATTGTATTTGTATCTGTTTGCCGGTGCAGGTAAGTATTCAGCAAAGTGTAAAAAATTACTAAAACCATCTGACGTAACTATTCGGATGTGCTTTAGATATGTTCAATCAGGCTGTCGCAGCATACTAGTGCTATGTAAGACATCCTGATCGGACGCAGATGAAGCGCAGCTGAACAGTTACGAATTCTGGTTAATTTCGTTAAGAGGTTAGTGTGACTATATTCAAAAAATTCGTTTATACACCTGCCGGTTTTTATGATGTGACATTGGCCATTGCCGCCTGCCGTGCCGGCGGTATAGGTATTTTTAATACTGAGCTATGTCCTGATTTCGACCTTATCAGTAATCAGCTGGATTTTCTTGCGCAAAAGACAAGTAGCGAATTTGGTTTAAAATTAGATTGTCGTAATAAGCAGTTGCTGGATGCGGCGCTCAGCTATTCTCAAAATGGATTAAAATGGCTTATTCTGGATTGTGACATAATCTCGGCATGCCGTAAATCGCTTATTAAATTAAGGGAAAAGGGAATCCGCATACTGGCGGAAACAAAAACCTGCAAGTGCGGAGATGAATCGTTTGTCGAAATAGTCGACGGCCTGGTTTTAAAGGGAAATGAGGCTGGTGGTTTTGTAGGTGAAAACAGCAGTTTTATTTTATTGCAAAAATGGTTTAAGCAAACGGATTTGCCGCTTTATATACATGGTGGCCTTACCCCGCATGTCGCTGCGGCTTGTAGTGCTTTAGGAGTAGCGGGCGGCGTTTTCGACACCCAGGTACTATTGCTTGAGGAGTCGCCTCTGGCTCAGACGTTAAGGCCTTTTTTTGAAAATCTTTCCGGTAATGAAACCATTGCCGCAGGCGATGGTGAGGTCGGGGCCTATTTTCGTCTGCTCGTTCGCCCGGCCTTAACAGCGGCCAAGGATTTCTGCGCAAAATCAGATGGTCTTGGACTTGAATCACTTTATAGCCTGGCACAGGATAAAGTTAACTGGCAAGATCCGAAAAACGGTCTGCTTCCTGTGGGCCAGGATGTCTGTTTTGCGAATTTGTGGCGCAAAAAATACGGCCATATGGCTGCGGTTTTTAAAGCAGTTGATTCAGCAGTTGATTCCGGTTTGTCTGATGCTGTAAAAAATAAATCTTTTTCTAAAAACGCCCCGCTGGCTCAAGCGCTCGGCACTTCCCTGCCAATTGTCCAGGGGCCTATGGCAAGAGTTTCCGATCGTTTTGAGTTTGCCCTTGCCATATCACGTGGCGGTGCTCTCCCCATGGTTGCGTTAGCTCTGCTGAAAGGACAGGCATTAAATAAATTGTTAAAAGAAACATCTAATGCCCTTAAGGGCCGGACCTGGGGTATAGGAGTCTTGGGTTTTGCTCCTCAGGCTTTGCAGGATGAGCAACTGGCATCAGCCGTAAAATATAAACCTGATTTCGCGATAATTGCCGGCGGTCGTCCTGATCATGCCGTTAAATTTGAAAAAGAGGGCATTCTTTCCTTTCTACACGTTCCGTCCTCAAACCTGATTCCCATGTTTATCGAGGAAGGTGCCGGCCGTTTTATTTTTGAGGGACGAGAATGTGGTGGTCACATCGGCCCTTTGAGCAGTTTTGTGCTGTGGAGCAGCATGGTCGATTGTCTACTGAATGAACTGGATAAAGGGAAAGCCTCCGGTACTGATATTGAGGTATTATTTGCCGGCGGGATACATGACGCTGTTTCTTCAGCCCTGGTTCAAGTCCTGGCAGCTCCACTGGTTAAAAAAGGGGTGAAAATCGGTATCATCATGGGAAGCGGTTACCTTTTTACCAGGGAAATCGTTTCAACCGGCGCCATAGTTCCCGCTTTTCAGAAAGAGGTCGTTGCCTGTGAGCATACTGTTAATCTAGAATCCGGGCCCGGTCATGCCAGTAGATGTGCATACACTTCTTTTGCAAAAGAATTTTTTGAAAAACATCGTCAACTCCAAAAAAGTGAACTTCCCACGGATGAGAGAAGAAAAATTTTTGATGACCTTATCATGGGAAGATTAAGAATTGCCTCTAAAGGATGCGCCAGGGTGGGCCCTGAAGGTACGCTGCAGGAGTTTGATGAGAGCCGCCAGCATAAAGAAGGGATGTACATGCTGGGGCAACTGGCAATTCTGCGTGAAAATGTTACTGACATATCTACATTGCATGGCGAGGTAACGGACAAAGCAAATAAATTGCTTGCTGATCGACTCAATGAGACGGCTTCCCTGAAGACAAGCTCGGCAGAGCCCCTGGATATAGCCGTTGTCGGTATCGGCAGTTTGTTGCCGAAGGCGGATTCAACGGAGGATTACTGGCGAAATATTCTTAACAAGGTCGAGGCGATCAGCGAAATTCCCCCTCACAGATGGGACTGGCGTTTATACTATGACAAAGACCGTCAGGCAAAAGATAAGATTTATTCAAGGTGGGGAGGATTTCTCAACGATTTTCCTTTTGATCCGACCCGTTATGGAATGCCGCCCAAGTCAATAAAGTCGGTGGATCCTATGCAGTTAATGGCCCTGGAGGTTGCCCGCAAAACCCTGGCGGATGCCGGATATGAAGACAGGGGTTTTGATCGCGAACGAGCCTCTGTCATTATCGGCGCCAGCGGAGGAGCCGGAGATGTCGGCATGCAATATGGTCTGCGGGCGGAATTACCGAGATTCAAAGGAAATTTGCCGGATGAAATTGCCGATCGGCTGCCGGAATGGACTGAGGATACCTTTGCCGGCATCCTGCTCAATGTTATGGCCGGCCGGATTGCCAATCGACTTAATCTGGGTGGCGTGAATTTTACCACTGATGCGGCCTGCGCCTCTTCCCTGGCAGCTATATATCAAGGTGTCAGCGAACTTGTAAACGGAAGAAGCAATATGGTAATCGCCGGTGGTGTCGACACTGTCCAGGGGCCTTTTGGTTATATGTGTTTCAGTAAGACCCAGGCTTTGTCTCCCCGTGATCGTTGTCGCACTTTTGATGAAGAAGCCGACGGCATTATCATCTCCGAAGGTATTGCCATGGTTGCCCTGAAAAGGCTTGAAGAGGCGGAACGTGATGGAGATCGGATATATGCGGTAATCAAGGGGGTCGGCGGCAGCAGTGACGGCAGAGCAAAAGGCCTGACCGCGCCATCTCCCGCAGGCCAGTTGCGTGCCATGCGCCGCGCTTATGAACAGGCCGGGTTCGGCCCTGAGACGGTAACTCTTTTCGAGGCTCATGGAACAGGTACCGTTGCCGGAGATACGGCGGAACTGGAAAGCACAACCAGTCTCCTTAAAGAGGCCGGCGCCGGACCTCGTCAGGCTGTGGTAGGTTCCGTCAAGACATTGATTGGACATACCAAGGCAACAGCCGGTATTGCAGGCATGATTAAAGCTGTTCTTTCCTTACACACTCATATACTTCCGCCCCACCATGGCGTCACCGTGCCTAATCAGGTACTGCAACAAGCCGACTGTCCTCTTTATCTGATTGACAAAGCGCTTCCCTGGCTTTCATCCAGGGGGATTCCACGCCGTGCCGCATCCAGCGCATTTGGCTTTGGAGGGACAAACTTTCATGTAGTTCTTGAAGAATATAAAGGAGAGTATCGGCCCTGGATGCGCCCGGTGGCGGATAAACATTGGCCGGTTGAACTTTTTCTTTTCAGCGCCGCAGACAAGGAAGCCCTGACTGGCATGCTGCGATTGATTAAGGAAAATTTAGTCTCTCTGGAGTCTGTTGAATTATGTGATCTTGCCTGCAGTTTAGCCGACAATCGGCAGGAAGGGGGAGAATGCCTTGCCATAGTCTCTTCAGATTTAAAGGATCTTTCCGAAAAAATTGAATCCGGATTAAAGTTTCTGACAGGCGAAACTGCTGATCTTAAATCAGGTGTCTATTACAATGACGGGACGCCGGCTGATGGAAAGTTAGCCGTGCTTTTTTCAGGACAAGGTTCTCAATATACTTATATGTTGCGGGAGCTTGGCATCTATTTTTCAGAATTGGCTGATGTCCTGACTGAAACCGATGACCTGCTGGCTGATGCTTATTCCAGGAGATTCGGCAATGACGTTCGCTTAAGCCACTTCATATTTCCGCGTGGAACCTATGATAAACAGGCTCAAGCTGCGGCCGAAAAGGCTTTAACCGGTACGGATGTCGCCCAGCCCGCCCTGGGTGCTGTTGAAGCCGGTCTCTGGCGGTTGATGCAATTATTCAATCTTAAGCCGGATATGTGTGCCGGACATAGCTATGGGGAGTTTGTTGCCCTGTTTGCCGCTGGGATAATCGACCTTGAAACATTAATGCTTATTTCCGAGGCGCGGGGAAGACTTATCGTTGATGCTGCAAAAGCTTCCGGGGGAGAATTAGGCGGCATGGCCGCAGTTATGGCGCCTCGTGATGAGGTTGAAAAGATGATAGCCGGTATTGACAACCTTATTGTCGCAAATCATAATTCCCCTCTGCAGTGCATTATCTCCGGATCGGAATTCGCCATAAATAAGGCCGTGGAGAAAATATCGAAGGCAAAAATCAAGGTGCGTGCGCTTCCCGTAGCAGCAGCCTTTCACTCAAGCTTTGTTGAGCCCGCCCAAAAAGATCTGGCCGCAGTCATAGATGCGGCCACCTGGCATGCCGGCGAGATTCCTGTTTATTCCAATACAACTGCAGAACCCCACAGCAGGGATGCGGATCAGATAAAACAACTTATGACTGATCATCTTGTTAAGCCGGTAGAGTTTGTGGCGGAAATTGAAGCAATGTATCGTGACGGGGCAAGGATATTTTTGGAAATTGGTCCTAAATCCGTGTTGAGCGGATTGACTGCGCGTATTCTGGAGGGACGTCCCCATAAAGCGTTGGCTGTTGAAGGACATGGCCCGGGAATCAGCGGGTTGTTACACACTTTGGCTCAATTACTCTGTGCCGGGGTAAAACTTGATATCCAAAAAATATTCGCCGGACGAAATTGCAAACATGGCGACCCGAATAATCCGGCAACTATGCAATCCCGTAAACCGTTCTCCAAGCTTACCTGGATGCTGAACGGCAGCGGTGCCAGGCGCATTACTGAACCGGTAAGACAAATTGGTTTACGTTTAGAGGAAGTAAAGGCCGCAACCGGTGACGCGCAACAGGATAATAATGCCCTTTTGACCTCATCCTCTCAATGCAAGTTGAGTGAAAGGGGCAGGGATAACGTAATGAAGGATAAATACCGGAAGGAGAATTCCCTGATGAGAAGAAAACTTAAGGAGCCGACTGCTGACGAGTCAGGAGTAATGGCAAAATATTTTGAAACGATGCATCAATTTCTGGAGACCCAGGAACATGTCATGTCGATGTATCTGGGAGGATCAAGTGCGGAAAGAAGTGTTGCCGCCCGCATTCCGCGCCATGCTCCTCGCAGACCTTCCAGACAGACCCCGGAGGTGGTGGATATTGCCCGAAAGGCGACGGTTGAAGCTGCCGGAAAACCCGCAGCGCCTTTGCCTGATAAAGCTGAACAGACGCCGGCTCCTTCAATAACGGCCCAACCGGCGGAGACCCCGGCCGAGTCGAGTACGACCGGCAGTGAGGAAACAACAGTAGACCGAAAAAAAATGACTGATATAGTCTTGGCTGTTGTGGAGGATAAAACCGGGTATCCAAAAGATATGGTTGGTCTTGATCAAAACCTGGAAGCTGATCTTGGGATAGATTCCATCAAGATGATTGAAGTTGTCGGGGCAATTTTACGGGCACTGCCTGAAAAGTATGGCCGGGCCCTTGGCGAAGATCGTAAGAATTTGAACACACAGCTTACTATTAACGCCATGCTTGACATGCTTGAAAAACTGGAGATTGAAGGAGGGGAAGCTGAGCGCCCTTTTAGTCAAGCCGGGATGGATTCCGTGGTTCTTGCAAATCATCCATCCCGGCATATCCTGGAAGCAAAGCTCGAATCCATTGATAGCGACGCTCAGAAGCAGTTAAACAAAGGTCTTTTCCTCATTACGGAAGATGCTCTTGGTATTGCGTCGGCACTTGCCGGGGTATTACGTGAAAAGGGCTGTACTGTCAGCCTGATTGAACGTAAGGCACTCGGAGATGAAACTATCTTGCGGAAAAGATGTTCTTCTTTATTGCAGGACAACATATCGATCGCCGGTATTGTTCACCTTGGCCAACTTGGTTCCGACTGGCTGCCTTTCGATGCTACGTTGACTGATTTCAGGAAGCAGCTGTTAATTAATGAAAAATCTTTTTTTATGCTGCTGCATAATTTAAGCAGCATGCTCGATGCTGATGCTCATATCCTTTCAGCCGGCGGACTTGGAGGTTTTTTTAATCGTAACATGGCTGAGACCCCTGCCGGCATTTCGCTCCAGGGCGGAGCTGTAGGACTTCTGAAATCATTACACGAGGAACGTCCGGAATTAAGGGTCAAAGCCATTGATCTTGATCTGCAACAATCAGAAACTTCCATGGTCAAGTCATTGTTGAATGAACTGGAACTTTCGGGTGGACGTCAAGAGGTGGGCTATCCTGCCGGTAAGCGAACAATTTTTCAGACAGTTCCTGTAGAGATAGATGCCGGCAGTAAAAATCCTGCAGCTATAAAAGACATCGTGGTACTAACCACCGGAGGTTTGCGGGGTGTGACCGCTGAAACGTTAAGGGAGTTGGCGCTTCCCGGCAACACTTTGTTATTGACGGGACGAAGTATTCTGGAAGAGCAGGAGCCCGCCGAACTGCAACCCCTGATAACGGCAGCGAGTCTGCAACAACATCTGATCGGTCAAGTACGGGCCGGACATATTCAACTTACTCCTGCCGAGATCAGGCGTAAAGTTGAGAAAATTCTGGCTGCCCGGGAAATGCGCAATAATATTGCAGACTTCCGCAAAAGGGGCGCAAAGGTGGAATATTTTGCTGTCGACGTTACAGATGAAGACGCCATGAAGCAGTTGCTCGACAACATCTACGAAAAATTCGGCACTCTTGATGGTGTTGTGCATGGTGCGGGAGTTATTGAAGATAAACTTCTAGCCGATAAAACAGCCGACAGCTGGACCAGGGTGGTTGAGACAAAAGTTATAGGCCTTATATTACTGCAAAAATACATTCGCCCTGAATCTCTTCGTTTTTTTATAGTATTCAGCTCGGTAGCCGGACGTTACGGCAACAGCGGTCAGACGGATTATGCCACAGCCAATGAACTTATGAACAGATTATGCTGTCAGCTCAAAATTCATTGGCCTAAAGAGGTTAATGTGCACTCCCTATGTTGGGGGCCATGGGGGCGGACAAAGTTTGGAACCGGCATGGTAACAGCGGAAATTGAATCGAAATTTGCCCAAAGGGGTGTCAGTCTGGTCAGCGCCGATTCAGGACGTAAGCTTTTTAGAGATGAATTGACTGACAATAATTGTGCCGATGTCGAGATTATCTGCGGTGCCGGGCCCTGGGAACAGCATGAAGCAGCAATCGGGCGTATTAAGTCAAAAACTGAAGTATCTAAAAAAAATATTCAGCCTCTTCTTGAAAATGCCGCCCTGAGTACACTCCCTAAAGGTGAGCAGATGTTCACTTTTACTTTGGGAGATAATCATTTTTACCTGCAGGAACATTGCATTGACGGCGTACCGGTTCTGCCGGCCGCTGTGGCCCTGGAAATGATGGCAGAGGCGGCGGCAAGTCTCTGGCCCGGCTGGCTGGTGGTTGAAGTCAATGACTGCAGGGCCTTGAAAGGTATACAGCTGAAAAGAAGGGAGCAAAGCTTTAATCTTGTCATAAGTCCGCCACCTTACGGCAGCAGTGAGGGCTTTGATGTTGCAGCTGTTATTCAATCAGATCAGGAAGATGGCAAAAAAATGATTCATTATCGCGCTGTTTTGCGCCTGGAACAACTGTTAATGAAAGGATTTGAACGAACACCGCATTTGCACTCGGAAAAACAGTTGTCTGTTGCCAAGGCTTATAATGAATGGTTGTTTCATGGCCCGGGATTTCAGGTAATTGAAAAAATTGATGGCTTGTCGGATAGTGGCGCCGGGGCTCATATAAGGAGCACGGTGCCGGCGGACTGGATCAACAATATTGATTCCGCCTCTAATCAATGGGTATTTGATTCAGCTGTTATAGACGCAGCTGCTCAGATGGCCCTGTTGTGGGCCCGTGCTTTTCGTAATGAATCGGCTCTTCCGGCGCGATTCGGCCGTGTTGTCAGATATGTTGATGTCTTGCCTGAAAAGCTGTGTATGGATTTTGAGCGGATTATATCTGATGAGTCTCACCTGGTGCGTGCTAATGTTTATTTTACCGATGCTGATAATCAGGTTGTGTTTTTACTTGAAGATATGGAGTGTATTTCCAGCGCAGCATTAAACAGGTTAGGCGGCACTGCCGGAAAGGGGAAATGACTTTGTCGGAAAAACAGCATATAAACCAGGAAGCTATAGCAATTATCGGTATGGCCTGTTTGTTTCCCCAGGCTCCTGATTTACAGGCGTTCTGGCATAATATCCTTGCTTCCGTCAATGCCGTGGGAGAGCCGTCCGAGGACTGGGAGGCTGATCGTTATCTTGATTCAAAAAGAATTAAGACTTCTAATGGTGGTTACCTAAAAAATCTTTATTGTTTTGACCCCAAAGAATTCGGGATTATGCCGAATTCTTTGGACGGTGGTGAACCGGATCAGTTTATGGCATTGCGCGTAGCGCGGGATGCGCTTCTTGATGCGGGATATCATGGTAACGGATATGATCATAGTGACACAGGAGTCGTACTCGGCCACAGCACCTATCTGCACAGGGGACAGGGAAATCATATCCAACACCATATAATTCTTGATCAGACACTGGAACTTCTGCATGCTGTTTTCCCGTCTCTTGGTAATGACAAATCAAGGGAAATTCGTAAGCTGCTTGAGACTAAGCTCCCTCAATGCAATGCCGATATAGCGCCGGGTCTTGTTCCGAATGTCATGACCGGAAGAATTGCCAATCGCCTGAATCTTAAAGGACCAAATTATATTCTTGATGCCGCCTGTTCCTCCTCGCTGCTTGCTGTAAATGCGGCAATTGATGAACTGCGGAACGGACGCAGCAGGCTGATGCTTGCCGGGGGAGTAAATGCCTCTTTACCCGCAGAGGTTTCAGTGATTTTTACAGAGCTGGGTGCCTTAAGTAAGCAGGGTAAGATTTGTCCTTTTGATAAGATCGCAGATGGAACTCTGCTTGGAGAAGGGCTGGGTGTTGTTGTTTTAAAAAGAGTTTCCGAGGCAATAAATGATCGTGATCGTATATATGCCGTAATTCATGGCGTTGGACAGGCCAGTGATGGTAAAGGCCTCGGCTTGTTGGCTCCAAATATTGAGGGAGAGACATTAGCTATTTCCAGGGCCTATGAGGCCAGTGGGATTGATCCTGGTACAATCGCCCTTATGGAGGCTCACGGGACTGGAATACCCCTGGGGGATCAAACAGAAATAGCTGCTTTGCGCAATGTGTATGGAGACCGACAGGGAGCACAGGGCAGTGTTGCTATCGGCTCGATCAAATCAATGATCAGCCATTGTATTCCTGCCGCAGGAATTGCCGGTCTGATAAAAACGGCTTTAGCGCTGCATCATAAAATCCTGCCGCCAACGATTTGTGAAAACGTTGATCCTGCCCTGGGTATTGAAAGTACGCCGTTTTATGTTAATACAGCACCAAGACCCTGGATTATTGAATCCGATAAGTCCCGACGAGCCGGCATCAACTCTTTTGGTTTCGGTGGAATTAATACTCACGCCATTCTTGAGGAAGCTCCCGCTCGAGCTTTTAAACCCCGGTGTTTAAATGATTGGCCGTTTGAGTTATGTGTTTTTTCCGCTCACAGTCTTGAATCTTTACAAGACAAACTAAGCCGGGTCGAGAATTTACTAAAAGAGAATCCTGATTGCCGTCCAGGCAAGATTGCCGCTGCATTACTTAAAGAAGAAACCGAAGGTTCATATCGATTGGCAATGGTTGTTAAAAATAATCAGGATTTTGCCGGAAAAATTAAACAGGCGGCAGAACGTCTTAATAAAAAAAGAGCTGCAAGATGGTCGACTCGTAGCGGTATTAATTTCAGCAGTAAGCCACTGGATGGAAAAGTGGCTTTCATGTTTCCCGGTGAAGGATCCCAGTATCTTGGGATGCTTACTGATCTTGCTCTTTATTTTGCCGAAGTCAGGCACTGGTTTAATTTCTGGCGAGGACTTTATGATGAGAGGCCCGGAGAGAGCAGAATCGATATTATTTTCCCGCCTGACAGCGAATTAACAAAAGAACATCGCAAAAAGCTGGAAACTCGTCTGCATGATATGGATGTAGGGTCTGAGGCGGTTTTTGTTGCCGGTCAGGCTATGCATTCATTGTTGAAATCACTCGGAGTAGAGGCTGATGTCATGGTTGGCCACAGTACCGGCGAGTCATCAGCGCTTGCCGCCTCCGGAGCAATTGCCGCCCCTGATCAATCACAACTGGCTGTCTTTATAAGGGAACTTAACTCCGTATATGAAAAAATACTGAATGAAGGTAAAATTCCTACCGGTGCGCTTCTTACGGTCGGCGCTTTATCTCGGGCAGAGGTGAAAAAGCATATTGCGGAGGTGGATGATGAAGTTTTTATAGCCATGGATAACTGTCCTAATCAGCTTGTTCTTTTCGGGACAAATGATTCTATTGAAAAACTGCAGATAACACTGAGCAAGGCTGGTGGAATTTGCGTTGTTTTACCATTTGATCGCGGTTATCATACTCCTCTTTTTTCATCCGTCAGTGAAGCATTTCTAAATTATTATGAAGATATTGCTCTGGGAGCGCCACATATACCATTGTACTCCTGTTCATCTGCGGATCTATTTCCTGATGATGTGCAGGAAACGAGAAATTTAGCTGCCGGACAATGGTCAAAACCGGTTCGTTTTTCTGAAACCGTGACAAAAATGTATAATGATGGGGTAAGATATTTTATTGAGGTTGGCCCATCCGGAAATCTCAGCGCTTTTATAAATGATATTCTAGCCGGTTCCGAACATCTTATATTGCCGACAAATATACGCCGAAAAAACTGCCTGGAACAACTGCTCATTGTAATTGCCCAACTGTTTGTCAATAAAAAGAATTTAAATTTAACGGCCTTGTTTGAGTCAAGATTTGATAAGGACTTGGATTTAAAGAGTTTATTAAGGAAAAAACAAAAAGCCATGCCTCTGGCCAACACGATGCCCATAATACATCTCTCTGATAACGATGGAGAAAAATTGAGGAATTTTCTTCCGTTAGCAAAGGTTTCAGATACTGAACGAGAAACTTTTGCGGGGCACGACTTGAGCAGAGACTTTGAGACGGATGATTACGTAAATATATCCGCAGATAATGAAAATATCATGTCCGGCTATTTTGAACTGATGCATGAATTTCTCGAGCAGCAGCGCACTGTGATGGAAACAGTGGGGCCTGGGGCCGGGGAAATAGAAGAAGTTGGTTCCGGTAATGAATATGCGCCGTTTTTGAGCGATATAACAGAACTTGATGAAAAGCATTTAGTTGGGCAGTGCTATTTGAATGCTCATGAAGATCTTTTTCTGCAGAATCACATCTTGTCCGGGACTGTCTCGGAAGTAAATCCTGAATTGTTTGGTTTGTCATGTGTGCCGCTGATGGTCAGCCTGGAGATTATGGCTGAAGCGTGCGCTCTTGTCGCCGGCGACAGGGCAGTCTGCCTGATTGAAAATGTTAAGGCTTTTGACTGGATAGCGCTTGATGATGATGAAATATTCCTCGATGTATATGCTGAAAAGTTGTCGGCAGACCGGAATAAATTTCATGCGCATATTATAAATTCTGGTAATATGGTAATTTCCGCCGAATTTTCCTTTGAAAATGATTGGCATGTTCAAGGTGTCTCCAGTCTTTCTGAAAAGAGAAAATATCGCTGGGAAGCAATTGAACTTTATTCAACAGGCATGTTTCACGGCCCGCTTTTTCAAAGCATTGCCCGGATTGACGGCTGGGATGACACAGGTATAGACGCAAGTCTTTCCGATCTTTCACTGGATGGTTTTTTTTCCAGGGAGGAAAGGCCGAACTTTATTCTTAATCCGGTGCTTCTCGATGCCTTTGGCCAGTTGGCGGCTTACTGGATCGCCCAGCAGGTCGGGACTGATTTTAACAGTTTTCCGTCAACCATAGAGCGCATTGAACTGTATCGCCACTGTCCCCAAGATATCAAGGGGGTGACATTACGTGCCCGGTTGCGCCATCTTGACCCTGATTATACTAACGTTGAAGCGCCGAAAAGCTGGTATTTTGATTGTTGTGACAGCCGGGGAGAAACAATGGTCAGGGCGACGGGACTGGTCAATATCTATTATCCCGTCCCCAATAATTTTTATGAATTTCGCCGTGATCCACTGAATGGCCGGCTTGGCCGATTTTATGCCGCAGGACAAAATAAAGATATTGTTTTGTGGCGACTGGATAATTTTTCCGAGAATTTCTGTGCTCAATCAGGCGGAATATTTTTACGGATACTTGCCAGGGCCTTACTTGGTTTTGATGAGCTTGGCGAATGGCGGGAACTGGCTGAAAAAAGAGTTAATTATCAACGGAAGTGGCTCCTTGGACGGGCCTGCCTGAAGGAAGCCGTACGATATTGGATTTATCAACAGACAGGCGAAACGCTGTATCCTTCAGATATAATTGTCCGTCATGATGAAGATGGGGCTCCATACGTTGCCGGTTGGTGGAGTGAAACATTGATAACAGCTCCTGAAGTTTCTCTCAGCCATGATAAGATGATGTCCGTTGCCGCCGTATCATTTTCCGGCAGTCCGGTAGGGGTTGATGTTGAGCAGGTTGGCAGAATTCAGCAAACCGACCTGGTTAAGGAATGCTTGAATGAACAGGAGAAATTGATGCTGGTCGGCATTGCCGGTGAGGAGTTAGATGACAGGTTGTTGCGTTTCTGGTGTGCCAAAGAAGCTGCGGCAAAATATTTGGGCTTGGGGCTGCAGGGACAACCGGAAAGATATAAGGTTTCATTTAATGGTAATGATTGGGAAAGGGCCCAGGTAAGCTTTGCCGATATGGTGATTAATGTAACTTTAAATCGTGACCAAAACACGATGTTGGCCCTTTCCGCCTGATTGTAGAATTTACAAATCGGGAATTTAAATATTATCTCAACTGTCCTCTGCGCGAGTCCTTGGTAAGGATTCAGGTGTGGGACACGGTGGATTAAGAAATTAAAAGCTCAGGAGAAGAATATGTCTGTTTCCAGCAAAGAGACAATTAAAAAAATAATAATTGAAATTGTGGAAGATCTTATTCAGGATTGGGGGTTGGATCTTGACGAGAGTGTTTCCGAAAAAACTACACTGGTCAAAGACTTGGAGTTTGCCTCAGTAGATATAATTCAGCTTTGTGTGGCGATAGAACAGCATTTTGATCGTAAAATAGGCTTTCAAGATCTCCTTATGGAGGACGGCTGTTACGTGTCTGATTTATCCATATCACAGATAACTGATTTTATTAAAGATAAAATATAGAGAAAAGCATGACTACACGCACATTATTTATTGGTTTGGATGGAGCGACGTTTTCTATTCTGGATGAACTCACCAAAGGCGATGATGGCCGGCAGCCTGTAATGCCGTTTTTAGCTGAAATTTATAAAAACGGCGCAAGGTGTATCCTGCAGTCTACCCCCAACCCTTTGACTCCACCGGCCTGGGTATCGTTAATGACCGGACGGACTGTTGGAAATCATGGAATATATGATTTTATTCGCGCTGAAGAACATGGAGACGATGTTTTTTTCACTCTTTATGATTCAAGAGACAGTAATTGTGAGTCAATCTGGTCTATTGCCACTCGCCAGGGCAAAAAGGCAGCTGCGCTTAATTTTCCTTTTACAGCGCCTCCGGCTAAAGATTTTACTGGATTTATGGTTCCCGGTTTTATCCCATGGCGTCATCTTCGTCGTAACACATCCCCGAAAGATTTCTATGATCGAATCAAAGCGGATCTTCCTGATTTTGATCCTAAAAAGCTGGCCTGGGATTTTGAACAGGAAAAAGAAGCGGTTAATAAACTCACTGATGAAGATCGGGAAAACTGGGTACGTTACCATTTGCCTCGTGAGAAACAGTGGTTCCGTATTGCTGATTATCTTTTACGTGAAGAAGCTCCGGATTTAATGGCGGTGATGTTTGACGGTGTGGATAAACTGCAGCATCAGGCCTGGTTATTTTTAGCCTCGGAACTGCAAAATGATGAAACCAGTGAATATCACCAGCGGATGCGTAAACTATGTCTTGATTATTTCAGACAGCTTGATGGCTTTCTGGAAAGCCTGGTTAATAGCGCTGGTAAGCAGACCCAGGTTTTTCTTGCTTCGGATCACGGCTTTACCACGACTTATGAAGTTGTCCGTATTAATACTTACCTGCATGAAAAGGGCTACTTACACTGGAAAGAGGGCGTTGTTGATTCAGAGGAGACCAAGCGGCGTGATGCGAGCATGTTTGCCAATCTTGACTGGAAAAGAACTGTAGCGTATTGCCGAACTCCGTCGAGCAACGGTATAACTATTCGTGTTGCCGGGAGTGAGGGAGAAACAGGCATAAAACCTGAGGATTATGAATCACTCAGGGAGAAAATTATACGAGATTTAGAGGAGTTACGGGATCCTGAAACCGGGGAACGCGTCATAACTGAAATTCATAAACGGGAAGACGTATTTCCCGGTCGGGCAATGAAGGATGCTCCTGACCTGCTTTTAGTTTTAAGGGATTTCGGCTTTGTTTCTATTAAAAACAAACAGCCGGTTGTGCTTGCTCGTGATGAGGTTGCGGGAACACATCATCCGGATGGTGTGTTTTTTGCCTATGGTCCGGGAATAAAGCCTGATACCAGGACAAAAAAATGCAACATAATAGATGTTGGGGCGACGTTGTTGTATAGTCTCGGCTTAAAAGTGCCTGGCGATATGGAAGGCCAGGTGCCGAAAGATATGTTTACAGAACAATATCTGAAGGAAAATCCTGTAGTTGTCGGTGATGTAACCCAGTCGAATATTAAAGATAATGACTCTGAATCCATGGATGATGATGAGAAAAACAAGCTCATGGCTCAATTGCAGATGTTAGGGTATATGGAGTAAGTTTGTATGCCGGTAGTTGAGCTTAATGGTGTCAGGCTTAATTATGTACAGATGAATTGTGATTCCGCTGGTGATGATTCATGTGAAGACTTAGTTATGATACACGGTTTATGTACCAGTTTGGCTTTTTGGTGTCTTCATCATGCGCAGGTGTTTTCCAGACGTTATCGATTGATTTTGTATGACTTGCGGGGCCATGGCCGTTCCGGTATGACGGATAAAGGTTACAGCCCGGAGAACATGGCTGTTGACTTACGGCTGCTTCTTGATCATCTTGGTATTCATCGAGCTCATTTCCTTGCTCACAGCTTTGGAGGTCTGGTGGCCTTGAAGCTTGCCTGTCTGAACCAGGAGCGTTTCAGCAGTTTGATTCTGGCTGATACCCATATTTCAGCAGTCCGCGCATTAGAAAAATCTCATGAATGGAAGTTTGGTAAATTGATTCAGCCTATTTTAAAAAAAAATGAACTTTCTATAGATTATCATGAACCATACTTTGGTTACCGTTTACTTACTGAAGTAGCCCGTCTGCAGACGAAGAACCATAAATTTTCTTCAGAAGTTAAACCTCTGTTAAGTCCTTTGCTTGGACAATCCGGTAAACGTACTGCCGTGAAATGGTTGAAATTAATGGATACAACCCATGCTGAAAATGAAATGATGGGTGATGATCGTCTTTCATTGGAAAGGCTGCGAACGTTGAAATTTCCGATATTGGCAATGTACGGTGAGCATTCACAGGCCATGTTAACCGGAGAGCATCTTTTAGATGTCTGGCCCCATGCTGATTTCCGCCGAATTCGCGGGGCCGGACATTTTTTTCCGACTTCCCGCCCGAAAGAGATGATAGCTAATTGTGAACAATTTTGGAATGGCGCTCTTGTTGGTAAACATCCCATTCGCGAAGGCGAAACAAAGAAAAGCTACTTCCGGAGTGATCGCTTATACCAGCAGGATGACAGTTGGTTTTTTTCCACCCGTGAGTCTGCTGAAATGGGACCTTTTGCCTCAGAAGGAGAGGCAAAACGGTGTTTAACTGCATATATCGCTGAAATGGCCATGGCCGGAGTTTCCTGATCGATGTCATGCGCTAACAGGGTAGGCATACACCCGGGGTTAAACAAAAAAGATTTTCGCCTGATCTCCTATGGAGGATTTGGTGATGGATTAAACGCATATGCTCATTCCATGGCCTGGTTTAAAGATCATCTTTATGTGGCAACAACCAGGGGCAATTTTCCATTAATGAAAGCACGCCTGCCAATTGGACTGGATCCCTGGCCGGTGGAATGTCCTGAAAATCCTTTTGACCTGGATTTGCATGCTGAGATATGGCGGTACAGTCCTGTTGAGGATTATTGGGAAAGGGTATTAAAAGCCCCTACCATAACAGGGAGTCATAACAAGCCGATTCCACGGGAATTAGGATACAGGGGAATGTTGGTTTATCAGGCTGACGCACATGATTCTTCAGCGCTTTATGTCAGTACATGGTCGCCGGCAAAAGGACCGGGACCTCTTTTATTGCGCACTGAAGATGGCCGTAATTTCGAGTCATCCTGCGAGCCGGGACTAATCGGTTTGCCTGTAACAACAATAAGAACAATGACTCAGTTTAAAGGGCGTCTCTATACAACGCCCGCCGGTTCTCGCGGAGGCAATCCAAATGTTTCAGCCCATTCCATTGTTTACGAAAGTAAGGATCCGGCTAACGGCCAATGGGAACCGGTGAGTGATTTTGGTTTTGGCGATCCCGGGAATAAAACTGTTTTTGAAATGGCGGGATTTGGTGACTATTTATATGTGGGCACCTTTAATCTTGAAGGTTATCAGGTCTGGCGTTCAACCGTTGAAGGTAATCCCCCATATCACTGGGAGAAAGTCATAGAGCTTGGAGCATATCGCGGCGCCTTTAATCAATGCGTCCTCAGCATGTGTCCATTTAAAGGCGCTCTGTATGTTGGAAGCGCCATTCAGGGGGGAGGAATTGATCGCCAGAACAAGATTGGCCCTGCGCCTCCTGAGCTTATACGTATTCACCGTGATGGAAGTTGGGATTTGCTGGTTGGAGATGCAAGGGAGACGCCTGATGGCTCCAAATATCCTCTCTCCGGCTATTTGCCTGGTTTTGATAATTTTTTTAATGGGTATTTCTGGCGGATGTGTGAGTATGACGGCTGGTTGTACCTGTCCACTTTTGACTGGAGTGGGACACTTGGCTATGCCCAGCAGGATAACTGGCCTGAGCCTTTTATTAATATTATTAATGAGCTTGGCAGTGATTTTATTATGGAGGCTCAAGCCGGGTTTGACCTGTACCGTAGTTTTGATGGAGAGAACTGGATTCCGGTAACAACAAATGGAATGGGCAATCCTTATAATATTGGTCTGCGGACACTGGCGAGTTCTCCTTACGGCCTGTTTCTGGGAACGGCAAATCCTTTTGGCCCCAAAGTGATGCCCATTGGTGGAGATAGATATATTCATAACCCGCGAGGAGGTTGTGAGGTGTTTTTCGGTTATAAAAAAAATGCGTAATCGTGCAGACTTCAGGTTTAATGAATCAGGGTAATTCTGCTGTAAATAATTAGTAACTATTCAGCTGCACTTCATCCGGAGTCGGAGTTTATGCCCTGCTTTTAATGATGCTTACCTGCGTCCGATCAGGCTGTCTTACATATCCACTTTAGTGGGTTCGTAGTTTTTTACACTTTGCTGAATAGTTACAATAATTATAGAAATATACTCGGTAATGAAAGCTATATGTGGAGCTGATTTTTTTTCAGGCCCAAGATTATATTATTGAGATTATGAGATAATGTCAGGAATAAAGGTGCCATAATAATGAGTGAAGAGGTACAAAAAGTTGCCCTCCCAGCCTTTTTGCGTAAACAACTGAAAGCGTTTCGCGTAGGTAAAGGGGATAATCAAGTCTATGTTATAAAAAATGAGCGTCAAGGCCTGTCCTATAACTTTGAGCCTTGGCAGTTTTTTATTTTAGAAGTTCTGCCCGGCTGCGATAATTTTGAAAAACTTGCTTCTGTTTTTGAGGATCGTTTTGGGCATCCGATTAAGCTTGAGGAGGTAGAGGGGCTGTTTTCCATGGTTGCGGATAATAAATTGTTTGGTCTTTCTGCGATCTCCCACCCAATGCTGGCCTCTTTTAATATTCTGCCTGTGGGACCCAATGCTTCCTCACAGGCAAAAAAGTCGATAGGCAAAGGGGGTAACGCAGCTGTTGAAAATCAATTGCCGGCAGGGATTCGTGATGCTGCCGGATTTGATGACAGTTTGAAAAAAAAGGGCTGGAAACTCTTTGATCCTTCCCCTCTGATAAAGCTTGTTCATCCTGCCGTCCGTCCTTTAAAATCATTAATTTACCTGCTGCCCACATTAGTTATTGCGGCTTTTTTTATAACATTTCAATATTTTGCATTGATCGAGGAAGATGTAACCCGTTTTTTTAGCGGAGTTAATTTTTTTCAACATGTAATATTCAGCATGTTCACTGATAATGTGGCAGTTGCCACAATGACGGCACTTGTCGCCTATACGTATCGGGCAACAGTATCGGCATTTTGTATTGTGCTTTATCTGGACTTTTTCCCTCGTTTTATGGTTCAGGTTGGTCATGTAAAACAACTCTCAAGGCGTGAGCGAATCTGGCTGCATGCCACCCCTCTTCTTGTTCGTGTCTGCCTGTATAGTATAGGCATATTGCTCTGGTTCTATTCACGATCAACAAGTGAATTCCTTCCCGCTTTTGGACTGGCCCTGTCAGGTGTCAGCGCGCTTTCATTTTCTGTTACTGCAAATCCCTTAATAAAAAACAGTGGTTATCTTTTGCTCTCGACCTATCTCAATGAACCATATTTGAGAGGAAAGGCCTTTAAGGCGCTTTTAAATAAGTTTCGGGGTAATGTTTATCAAGAGTCGGATAGTAATGTGTTGGTGGCCTATGCCTTGGCATCCTCTGTTTTTATGTTGTTTCTGCTTGTCGTTGTTGTTCTTATTGTGGGTAAAGCATTAAGGATGCAGTTGGGTGGCGCAGGAATCCTGTTGACCGTAATTTTAGCTTTTTACCTCATACGACGCACAACGGAAAAACTTAAAAAAGTTAATCGAACCTATGAGCGCTCCACACAGTTTGAACGATGGCGGAAACGTACGGTTCCCGACAAGAAGAAAGAATCGGTATCTTCCCAAAAAACCGAATCAAATTTTTCTATTTTTCTAAAAACTTCGTCAATTTTATTTGTAATAATTTTACTTTTTGTTCCTTACCGCTTTCAGCCTGGTGGTAGTTTTGTTGTCTTGTCCGGTGAGAAGCAGGAGGTGACATCGGCAATCGGCGGACTTATAAAAGAAGTTTATTATGATGGCGGTGAGTTTTTAAAGAAGGGCACCTTGATTGCTCGACTTGATGACAGTGAATTTGCGGCTCAGGAAAAAATTTACGCGGCACGAATCCTCGAACAACAGGCAGTGGTAAATGAATTGAAATCCCGGCCCCGGCCTGAGGAAGTTAATTTGGCGGAAAGGGCTCTGGAAGTCGAAAAAACAAGAGCTAATTTCAGCAAGGCAAAATTAAATCGCCTTGAGAATCTTTATAAAGATGGAGCTACATCATTTGAAGAACTGGATGAAGCCCGGAAGCAATATCAGGTTGATATTGGACAGGTAGAGGAAAAACTGGCAAATCTTGAAATGGTTAATGCAGGGGCATCAGATGATGAAATTGCTGCTGCGGAAGCCAAGTTGTTGGGCTATGAAGAACAGCGAAATTATTATAATAATTTAATTGAGCAGGCAAAACTGTATATGCCTTTTGATGGGAGCCCGGTAACTCTGCAGTTGAAGCAGAAGATCGGGAGTTACCTGGTAAAAGGGGAACCTTTTACCATTGTGGAAAATACTGAGAAGGTGCTTGCTCAAATTGATGTTCCTGAAGCTGATATAGGTTATGTCGCTGAATCGGCAAAAACTTTTGTGCGTCCTGTGGCCTTTTCCGATAAGAATTTTAATGGAATTGTTGCGGATATTGACGTAAATGTAGAAAAGGAACATTTTGGGAAAGTGGTTCGCGTTATTACGTTACTGGAAAATAAAGATGGATTGTTAAAACCGGGAATGACCGGTTATGCCAAGATTGAAAGTGAGACATTACCGGTTTGGAAAATTTTCTGGCTGGCTTTTGCCCGCTTTGTCCAGGTTGAAGTATGGTCATGGATTCCCTGAAGATATATTGTAAATGCTCACAGGGCGCCTGATCTTCGTAATCGTTTACCCGCATCTCACGGAGTCTCCCGCTGGTCGCTTACCTGGAGTCTCCCGCTGGTCGCTTACCTGGAGTCTCCCGCTGGTCGCTTACCTGCACCCGGTAAATAACAGCGAAGCGGTATCATACAAATGTAGTGGCTTATGGAAATTAATTACTATTCGGTGAGTAGATATGATAAAATGTTAGCGTTCACCAGCACCTCATCTTCGCCCGTTTGGGCCTTCTCGAACAGCACAAGTATGCTTCGAAGTCCCAAACGAACGAATCTAAGGCACTGGTAAACACTTACAGGACTGAAGG
>JANTGB010000006.1 GCA_024763115.1 Desulfobulbaceae bacterium
GAAGTCACAGCATCTTTGTATTTGATGCTTTTCAGGTTGATGTAGCTCATGCTTGCTTCCACCTGCCAGGCATCCTCCTGCCAGCTCATGGCCGCCGGATTAAAATAGGCGGTATCCGGGCCCATGGTGTGGGCCACGTAAGCTCCGGCCAGGGCGATTGAGTTGGTGGACTGCTCAGGAATTCGATATCCGGAACCATGGGCTGTGGCGGCAGCCAGCAGAACAGTTAAAGCCGTAGCGGCAATTGTTTTTTTCATTCTCCTCTCCTTTATAATTTTCTTATTTTGGCATTGACGGCAATTTTAATTAAGATAAAGATATCGTTTAATCTTATGCGTTGCTGTTTTGATAAATGGTTCCTGCCGTTCAATAAATTTATGCACCCTGGAGTAGACAGGCAGCTGTTCATTAACTTTTTTACGCAGTGTTTTCAGGGCAGTATCTATATATTCCTGCCGCCGGCGTTGATTTTTTTTATGAGTATGCTGGGCGATAAAGTCATAATCAAGATAAACCCTGGCCTCAAGCCGGCCGTTATTTTCAACAACCAGTGATTCTGCTACGTGAATGTCGGAATTAATTTTTTCTTCAATGGATTCCGGGAAAATATTTTCGCCGTTGGCCAAGACAATAACGCTTTTACAGCGACCGGTTACATGGAGATTATTGCCGCTGTCCAGTTTGCCGAGATCGCCGGTGGCCAACCAGCCCTCTTTGTCAAGAGTTTCAGCCGTGGCTTCCGGGTTATTGTAATACCCCTGCATTATATTCGGCCCCCTGGCGTATATTTCCCCGATACCGCTGCGTTCATCCGGGTTGACTATTTTTATTTCCACTCCGGGAATGGGTTTGCCGGTTGAACCGACGGTGATGGTCTTATCCCCCATCGGCCCGCCCGAGAGCAGAGGAGCTGATTCCGTGAGTCCATACCCGAAGAGATAAGGAAATTCAGCATCATGCAGAAAGGTTTCAGTCTTAATGTTCAGCGGCGCTCCGCCAATGGCAATTATTTTAAGATTACCGCCAAAGAACCGCAGCAGCTTTTTGCCGATTTTGCGATAAATTTTCCGGGGGACAACAGGGATTTTTAAGGCTATTTTTAAAAGACTATTTTCTTCAATGGCAGCCATTACCCGTTTTTTATAAATTTTTTCCATTACCATGGGGACAACACAGATGAGATCCGGTTTTTCCTGGCGACAGATTCGTTCCAGAATTGTCGGGGTGGGAGCCTTGCCGGCGTAAACAATCCGAGCTCCATTGACAAGGGGCAGCAGGAATCCCAGGGTAAACTCATAGGTATGGGACATAGGCAGGATGGAAAGAAATGTCCAGTTCGGTTGCACCAGAATAAGCTTGCAGGACGAGGTAACATTAGCAACAAAATTACCATGGGTCAACATAACCGCCTTGGAGTGGCCGGAGGTACCGGAAGTATAAATAATAGAACATAGTTCAGAGGCCCCGACATCTTTGATACTAAGAAGCATGTCATGCTTTTTGTCCGGTAACAGCTCGGCCTGGTTAAGAAAATTAGTAAAAGTCTCAACATTGTCAAGCCGAACCGAGGGCAGACTGTTATCAAGGGTGATAATTTTCCTGATCTTATGTTCGGACAGCTCATAAATTTTTTCAATCTGCCTCTGAGTGGTAAAGAGAAGTTTTACCTTGGCATCAATAAGAATATGGCGGACATCAGTTCCGGTAAAATCCGGCAGAATGGGGACAGCTGTGGCCCCAAGCCTGATAACAGCCAGAAAGGCTATGCCCCAGTTTGGTGAATTTTCCGCCAGAATGGCAATTTTATCTCTTCTCTTTACTCCGACGGCTGATAAATGAGCAGCAAGGAGCAGGACTTTTTTATGGACTTCTCCATAAGTCAGAGGCTGCTTAAAGGCCATGCTTAGAAAAGGCCGTTCACGGAATTGCTTACAGCTTTTTTCAAAAAGGCTGTTTAAGGTTGCTTGGGGATTTTCAGGAGATTTCATGGTGTTGGGGGATTAGCTTCTTTTTTGTTCTCAGGCGGAGATTCATCGCTGCCGCCAAAAAGCCGGCCTATTGATCTAATAACCGTTTTGATGAATTTCCACAGTTTCGGCAGCAGCCAGATCATTAACAGGATAAAGACAAGCAGCAGGCCGAGGAAAAAAAGAGGATTATGCAGGGCCAGCCATAAGCCGCCGATAACGGAAACATCCTCGCTCAGCGAAAGCAGCCAGTTGCTGAAAGGCTCGGGCGAGGTATTGATCATGACCCTGGTTCCTGATTTAAGGGCATGACTGGAACCGGCAACCGAACCACCGATAATTCCTGCGGCAACCATAACAGCCGGGTTGACGTCTCCCACAGCCCCGGCGGCCAGCATGGCCCCGGCTGGAATACGGATAAAGGTATGAACAGCATCCCAGCCCGTATCGACACCAGGCATCTTATCAGCGACAAATTCAACAATGAACATCAGGGTTGCAGCCCCGATTACCAGGGGATTGGCAAGAATTTGCAGATGCGGGGGCAGGGTCATGTTGCCGGTTGCGCTCATTATGCCGATAGTCATCAGGGTGGCGTAGAGGTTAAGGCCGCTGGCCCAGGCGCTGCCCATGCTGAGAGCAAGGGTACTGGTTATCTGGTGTAATTGATCCATTTTTTATCCCTGATAGAGAAATATTACCTTAAATTCGTTCATAATGCCAGCCAACAGGCTGACCATTTTTATATGGCATATGGCCGTGAAAAACACGATGATCAGAATCAAAGACCAGGGGCAGGAAAAAGCGATCCCCTTCCCACATGGGCAGGTCGACGAGTCCGGCAACAGGTTGCCAGGATAATGCCCCTTCCTCATTTTCTTTAAACGGGATGCCGCTGAACTGGTCGATCCTGAAGATAAAACCAAGCCAGCTACCGCTTTCCGGGCCGAAATCCGTCCAGTTAATGGTGCCGCGCAGGGTTATTTGTTTACATTCAAGTCCGGCTTCTTCTCTTATTTCCCGGCGCATGCAGCCGACTACATCTTCGCCGGGCCGCATTTTCCCGCCCAGGCCGTTATATTTACCCAGATGGATGTCATGTTGTCGCCGGGTTCGGTGAACCAGCAGGGTTTGGCTCTGATCCTCAGACATGATAAAGCCCAGGGTGGCAATTATTGGCGTGTAGGCGGACAAGAGGTTTACCCGGATAAAGTTAAAATTTCTTCGTAACTGCTTACATGGCGCAGCATATTCGGAGTCGGAGTCGGAGTTTACGCCCTGTTTTCAAGGGTGCTTACCTCCGCGACCAGTCCGGCTTACTTATGACTAACCCACTAAAACTGCGCCGGCCTTATCGCAAAAACTCCCGGAGTCTCCCGCCGGTCGCTTACCTGCCCCCTGTAAGTAACAGCGATGCGGTGTCATACAAACGCAGTGGTTTATGGAAATTATCAGCTACTTCCGTGAGTAGTTATATTTTTTTAACAGTTTCAATATGTTGTAAAATATAAAAAATAATTTCCGACTAATACATTTGTTTGGTGTGATCCTTAAGAATTACCAGCCCCATTAAAAAAGGTAAAGAGGTAATTTTGTTTATATCCTGATTGACATAGATAGCAAAAAATTATATCACTTTAAAGGTAATGTATTGTGGAAAAAAAATAAAGATTTCAGTAAATAATGAGGTGATTCCCCTGACAAGTTTCCCCTCTTACAAGCTGATAAAATCGGTTTCTCCGGAAAAGTTCAAAGGAAAAAATATCGTCTCAAGATACGTTGCGCCTGTGGGCAGCCGGAATGAGTATGATCCATCCCTGAGACCTCAAGCCATTTTTAAAACGATTTATGAGTCTTGAGTCTGTTGATTTAATAGAATTTTCGTTCGAGGTCAAGGTATGCGAAAAATTTTACCGCAGGCATGTAGTTGACATTCCAAGGATAAATTTTTTTCGTATAACGCAGATATGATAGGGTGCGCAGTTCGCACTATACGGGTTAAACTGAAAATTGTTCACAGCCACATTTTTATTTAATCTCTGATAAGGTAAGGAGAACTACTTGCTTGTCAAACTTTGTCTTTCAGCCGGAATCGCAATTATAGTTTCAGCCCTTTGCAGTATTTTTGAGGCAGTGCTCTATTCCGTGCCTCAGAGTCATGTGGAAATTTTAAACAAAAAGGGCAAATTGTCGGGCAGAACACTTTTCCGCCTGAAAAAAAACATTCATCAGCCAATCACTGCCATTCTAACTTTAAACACCATTGCCAACACAATGGGGGCCGCAGTAGCCGGAGCCTCGGCCGCTGTGGTTTTCGGCGAAGGCTATCTGGGTGTATTTTCAGCTGTTTTTACCCTGACTATTCTAATTTTTTCGGAAATTATCCCCAAAACAGTGGGAGTGGCCTACAACCAGAAATTAGCTGCTCTTATTGCCCTGCCGGTAAGTTGGCTGGTAAAAATTCTTGCCCCGATCGTCTGGCTCTGCCAGGCTATTACCCGTTTAATCCCTGGTCATGATCAGAAATTACTGGTATCTGCCGAAGAGGTAAAAATAATGGCCATGTTAAGCCGTCAGGCTGGAGAAATCGACCCTCAACAGGAAAATATTATTAAAAATATTATAGGATTACGAAATAAAACTATCAGAGATGCCATGACCCCGCGAACCGTGACTTTTACCCTGGATCAGAATATATCAGTTGTTGAGGCCCAGAAATTAAAAGAGCAGTGGAATCAACACAGCCGAGCCCCTATTTATGATAATGACCCTGATGAAATAACCGGAATAGTTCTTCGCAAGGATGTCCTCCTCAGCGTAGCGGAAGGACGGGATAACCGTACCTTGACAGCCTTGAAAAAAACAGTTCATTTTGTTCCTGAATCAGCTAAATTAAACAGTATTTTATGGGAATTTCTTGAAAGGAGACAACATCTTTTTGTGGTTGTGGATGAATACGGCAGCGTAAGTGGAGTCATTAGTCTTGAAGACATCCTGGAAGAAATTGTCGGGAAGGAGATAATCGACGAATCAGACAAGGACAAGACAATGCGCCAGCAGGCTCGGGACAAGCGAAAAAAACTTATCGCCACTCCCACCTATATTAAAAATATTGAGAGAAGCTAACCGCAAAGTGACTAGAGAAAATCTGCCGACAATTTTAAAGCTGGGGGTAGACACCGGCGGCACTTTTACTGATTTTGTCCTGCAGCACGGTGACGAAATCAAGACATTTAAGACACTCTCGACCCCTGATGATCCCAGCAAAGCCATCTTTCAAGGATTGGCTCATTTTTTCAATGAGTTACCGGAAAATTTGGAAATCGTCCACGGCACCACGGTTGCCACCAACAGTTTCCTCGAGAGAAAAGGCGCGAAAACTCTGCTGGTCACAACAGCAGGTTTTGAGGATATTCTTCGTATAGGTCGGCAGAACAGGCCGAATTTATATGATCTTGGAGTGGAACGGCCCAGGGAAATAATCCCGCCTGAAAATTGTGCGGGAGTACGTGAACGATTGCGTTTCGATGGTTCCGTCCAGACTCCTTTAGCCGAAAATACAGGCAGACGACTGCGGCGTCTCTGCCGGGAGCTGGAAATAGAATCCGTGGCAGTATGCCTTCTTCATTCCTATGCCGATCCCGGCCACGAAAAAAAAATAAGAACAAATCTTGCCTCTCTGGGGCTGCCCATAACCCTGTCAGCCGAACTATTGCCGGAATTTCGAGAATATGAAAGGCTTACCACCACCCTGATCAACGCCTATCTGGCCCCGGTCATTTCTTCATATATAAAGCGGTTAAGCAACAGTCTTCATCATTCTCTTGCCATTCAGCAATCTAACGGAGCCGTGCTGCCGGCCCAGGCTATTGAAAAAAGGGCTGTTCACACTTTGCTCTCCGGACCGGCAGGCGGAGTGCAGGGCGCCTTTCAACTGGCCCGGGAAATAGATATTCCGCAGATTATTACCTTTGACATGGGCGGCACTTCAACCGATGTTTCCCTCTGCGACCGGCAACCAAGCCTGACCCGTGAATATGAAATTGACGGCTATCCCCTGCGAATTCAAGTCCTTGATATTCACACCGTGGGTGCAGGCGGCGGTTCCATTGCCCGAGTTGACCGGGGCGGCCTGCTCCGGGTGGGCCCGGAAAGCGCAGGGGCCGACCCCGGCCCGGTCTGTTATGGCAAGGGAAACAAGATAACCGTTACCGATGCTGATTTTTTTCTGGGACGGCTTATTAACGAGGCATTTCTGGGCGGCAGGATGAGGCTTGATTTCAAGACGGTTATCGCAAAAATGACAAAACTCGGCAACAAGCTGAAACTGAGCCCACAGGAAACAGCCCTCGGTATTATCCGGATTGTCAACAGCGGCATGGCCAAGGCAGTGCGGGCCGTATCTCTGGAACGGGGTTATAATCCCAGGGATTTCAGCCTGATGGCCTATGGCGGGGCATCAGGCCTGCATTGCTGTGAGCTGGCTGAAGAACTGGGTGTCAGACAGATAATCATTCCGGCCAGGGCCGGAATTCTTTCAGCCCAGGGCATGGTAAGGAGTAATCCGGCCCTGGATTATTCCAGGGCCCTGTTCCTGGCCGACAATGAACTGCATTCGACAACCATAGAATCCGCTTTTGTTTCCATGCTGGAACAGGGCAAAAAAGAAATTTTTAAATTATGTGGTTCAGGTGCAATTCAGGTAAAACGATTTCTCGACCTGCGTTACCAGGGCCAATCATTTGAGCTTACAGTGCCCTTTGATTCCGATTTCCGAATAAATTTTCACAAGGCTCATAAAAAAAATTTCGGCTATGCCATGGAAACTTCTCCACTGGAACTGATTTCAATCCGCTGCACCCTGCGGCTAAAACGTCATTTCACTCCCCTGCCCCGGCAGACAAGGCAAACGACAACCAGGGCCAAGGCCTGGAATGAAAGGGACATTATCTTTGCTCAAGGAAAGGAAAAAGTTGAAATATTCTTGAGAAAAAATCTAGCCTGGGGCCATGAATTAATCGGCCCGGCCCTGATTATCGATGATTATACGACGATTCTGCTGACCCAGGGCTTTAAGGCCGGGGTGGATGAGCTGGGGAATCTACTTTTGCAGAACTGTTCAGGCGGAAGTAACACTGAAGATATGGAATGGTTTAATAAAAGTGGACACTAAAAGTGTGCAGAATTATGATCTTTAGGACTTTTTTTCAGTACCACCTTGAGGGGTGAAGGTGCCTTGAAGTAACTCGCTGTAAATAGTTTCAAAATTACGTCTCCAGTTCGAAGTCTGCGCTTATCTCTTGTTTTTTATTACAACTTCTCAGAAGTAAGGCACCAAAAAATTGAGTATCAATTCATTTGCGAAGATCTATAATTAGAAAATAAATTTACAGAGATGAGGTGTCTGGAATTATCCATTCACTAACAGGACGTCACCTGACAAAATTTCGTGCACTTTATTTCTGTTGTCTCGAATATGCAGTCTGCCCTGTTCGTCCGGTCCCAGAGAGATCCCTTCCACTACTTTACCGGCTACCGACACCCAGGTTAAAAGTTTTCCTCTTGTAGCGTCAAGCTGCCGCCATTGCTCCAGAATAGTTGAAAATTCTCCTTGCTCCAGCTGTAAAACAACCTGTTCAATTTTATTAACCAGATCAGCCAGTAATTCCCCCCTGACCACCGGGCGGTTGACATGATGCTGTAATGAAGTTGCCCTGTCCCGCAATGAGGCTGGAAAAAAATCCTGCGGAGTTGAAATATTAAGGCCAATGCCTAAAACAACCAGATACTCACTGCCGGCAACCTCGGCCTCAGCCAGAATGCCGCCGCATTTACGATTATTAAGAAGAATATCATTCGGCCATTTAAGTAAAGGCCCAATGCCGTATTTTTGGGAAATAGTCCGGCAGACCGCAACTCCGGCAGCAAGAGTCAAGCGGGGAATTTCCTTAAACACCAGAGCAGGACGCAGGATCATGGAAAAATAAAGGCCGCTGCCTGCTGGTGAAAGCCATGACTTACCCAGCCGTCCCCGACCGTTACTCTGAGTTTCGGCAATAACCAGGGCTCCTGATGGAGCTCCGCTTCCGGCCATTTTTAAGGCAATAGTATTGGTTGATTCGGTTTGCTCTAACAGGGTAACAGGACGGCTGTTCAATTTTTGTCCATTTTTAATTTTCTGCCAAATTTTATCAGGAACCATCTGATTTTGTACCATTTTTTTCCTATCCCTTCATTGTTACTTTGTTTAGTTCTCCAATCAGCGTAAAACAAGAGAAAAAATATGCGAAATCAAATCACGCTTAGATGTTTCTAAACGAGCTTAGAATAAAAATAAATTGCCCGCCAATGGTTAAAGCAAATAGATGTTGTTTATATGATAATACAAAGTTAAAAATTATAAAATAATTGCAAGGCGGGAAAAAATGGAAAATCGAAAAAGATGTTTAATTATGCCTAAGCCTGCTGAGAAGCAGGTTACATTTATTGTTCCATTACCTAATGAATTGCCATCTCTGGAAGAAGATGATACGCAAATGGCTGGTCTGGCTGTGCGTTATTCCGACGGGGCTGCTTTGACCAATGATTCTCCCGAGTTAAAATTATTGTTTGCCGACAATGGTTATTATCTTAACAAACTTCCTTACCAGATTATCTCTGAAGATAATATCGACCATAGAGCCGGAATCGGCCAGTTCAGCATCCGCCGTTCGCTTGACAATGCTGTTTCAACGGCTAACCAGGTTTGTCGGATGTATGATATGATGCTGGATGGTGACGTGGTAGTCATGTGATCAATATTGATCAATTGTAACTACTCACGGGGATAGCGTTTAATTTCCGAAAACCACTGTGTTTGTAACCGGCCACAGGGTGCAGGTAAGCGAAGACTCCGATTCAACTGCGATTTTCTTTTTATTGGCCTTTGGGTTGTTTGTTTTCCGTTGACGGTAACGGGTGACCCTCTCCGCTTTTCTGTTAAGTTTCAATCCACCGGCACCGACAATATAACGGTAACCGTTTCAGGAATACCGCTATGCCCGTGATCTATATCCCGCTCAAATCACGCTCCATGGTTTTGGAAAAAACAGGTCTGTATAAAGATCAAGGGCGTAGCGGTCGGTCATCCCGGCAATAAAATCACAAACCCGGCAATGATTATCTTTGTCCTCGCGGTAAATAGAGGCGAGTCCTGAATCACGGTCAGAGGGTAATCCATGGGGGTTTTCCAGAAAATAGCCATATAATTCCTTAATTATCTTCATGGCCTTGATGAAATCATTATGCACCCGGCTGGTTTCGTAAACATTTTCAAAAAGAAATGTCCGCAGTTCATTAATCCCGCTGAGAACGTTTTTACTCATAGCTAAACGGCGACCGCCTTTTTCCCTGGTATTAACAATAAGATCGCGAACCATAGTGCCGATACGTTCTGAATTGCTGTTGCCCAGATTAACGGTTATATGGGTGTAATCATTTTTTTTTATAATTCCAGCCCGTACTGCATCATCAAGGTCATGATTTACATAAGCGATAATATCACTTAAACGGACAACCTGTCCCTCAAGGGTTTCCGGTAGATCATCGAGACTTTCCGGCAGAATCTCCCGTCTTCCCTTTGAATGTTTGACAATGCCGTCTCTGACTTCATGGGTGAGATTCAGGCCCTTACCTTTTTTTTCCAGAACATCGACGACCCGCAGGCTCTGCTCATAATGACGGAAGCCGCCGGGAAAAATTTTATTAAGCATGGATTCTCCGGCATGACCGAAAGGGGTATGCCCCAGATCATGGCCCAAGGCAATGGCCTCGATCAGGTGACCGTTTAACCTCAGGGCCACGCCAACGGTGCGGGCAATCTGGGCCACCTCCAGGGCATGGGTAAGCCGGGTTCGGTAATGATCGCCGGTAGGGGCCAGAAAAACCTGGGTTTTATGGGTCAGACGGCGAAAAGTCTTGGAATGAATAATCCGGTCGCGGTCACGCTGAAAGGCAACCCTGATGTCACACTCTGTTTCCGGTCGTAATCTTCCTTTGCTGTTTTTGCTTAAACAGGCATAAGGTGCGAGATTTTGTTTTTCTCTCTCAGCTGTTTCTTCTCTGATTTTCATGGATAGTCACTGATGTTTCATTTTTAAGTCTTTATCTGGAGCATGTTTCCAGGGCCAACTGAGCAACACGCTCCGAGGCTCCTGGGCCGCCAAGCTGTTTTCTCACCTTTGCCATTTCAGCTAAAACTTTTTCTCCGGCTGTTGTCCCGGGCCAGAGACCAAGAAGTTTGCGGCTGATTTTTTCCGGTGTTGCTTCATTCTGCAGTAATTCAGGTATAAGGAGCGAGTCGGCGATCAAGTTAACCAGGGCGGCGTATTTAACCTTGATTAAGCGGCGGCCTAATTGATAGGTAAGCCAGGAAACCCGGTAGGAAACCACCATGGGAACGTCCAGAATGGCAAGCTCCAGGGTAACCGTGCCGGATGCGGCCAGGGCCAGATCACAGGCGGCCATCAGGTCATAACGGTTTTCTCTGATTATTTTTATATCAAGCCCGCATTGCGCCAGACCATTTTCCCGCAGATCATTTTCCGTCAGGGTCGGGGCCAGGGGCAGGAGAAAAAAAGGATTTTTGCCGGCCCCGGCAAGCTTCCCGGCGGTTTCAAGAAAAATAGGGAGCATGGTGCGAATTTCTTTTCTGCGGCTGCCCGGAAGAATACCAACCAGGGTTCTGTCGGAAGGTATATCATAGCGGGTCAGGAATTCATTTCTGCTCATTGAGGCGGTAACTGAATCCAGCAGCGGATGGCCGGCAAATTCAACCTTCATGCCGTAGCGGGCGTAAAATTCTTTTTCAAAGGGCAGGATAACTACCATGCGGTCAACCAGGCGGCGTATTTTTTTTACCCGACTGCTGCGCCAGGCCCAGACCTGGGGACTGATATAATAAAAAACCGGAATGCCTAAGCTTTTGGCTTTAGCGGCCAGGATGAGATTAAAATCAGGATAGTCAATTAAAATCAACAGGCTTGGCCGACTTTGCTGCAACCTGTTTTTCAGGGTTTTCATGGCCGAGCGGATATCCTTGAGATGGGCCAGAACTTCAACAATACCCACAACCGCCATTTGCGCTGCGTCAACCAGAATCTCAACCCCCTGTTTTCGCAACTCATCTCCGCCCATGCCGCAAAAATGATACTGTGGGGCAATTTTCTTAAAGGCGCAAACCAACCGGCTGCCATGCAGGTCTCCGGATGCCTCGCCGGTTATGATCATTATTTCAGGCATATTAATCAGAGGACAGAAGACAGAGGACAGAAGGTTGGGATATATTCTGCATTATTTCTTCAGATCAAAAAGAGTAGGAGTCTGCGGTTTGTCGGTTTTTTTGCCGGTCCAGTCGGCAACGCGGCGCACAACCCTGGGAGAAATCCGTTTCCCTTTGGCCCCTACGCCTTTGAGGAGAAATTCATTCCAGGCCAGATCAGCATAATTTTTCTTTGCCCGTTTGGCCGGGGCAAAATATACCCGGATCAGGCCATCCGGATTATTGGTCAAGAACTGAATAAATGATTTTTTATGCTCCGGGAAAAGCCGATATTCCTTATTAAGAATGTATTTGGGCGCCTTAAATCTTTTGATATAGGAAAGATTCTCCCTGCCGTCCTTATAAATTATATTAAAAATAAGCTTTTTCTCCATCTTGTTGACCCAGAGCAGGTCGGATCCGACAAAGAGTTTATCCACCACGTTAATAATCTTATATAGTCCGTTTTTGAAAATCAAGAGCATTCGGTCATACTCAGAACATGAAAAATTCCGTTCACTTTTGATCTGGTAACCGAGAAAACCACTTTCCGCATCGTAGCCGACCAGTAGATTGGACAGGGCAACTTTTCTAACTACAACCTCGCGAAATGATTTGATTTCTGTGCGCCGAGGAAATTGCGGCCCATATTTTTGCAGCAAATCTTCGAGATAATTAACGGCATAGCCCACCATATCCTTAAGAGATTTTTCAACTTTTTTACTTTTTGTCCTTATCTCTTTTATCTCCTTTCGCTTTTTGTCAATATCATAGCGGGAAATCCGTTTAATTCGAATTTCCAGCAAATGTTCAATATCTGCCTTGCTTACCGGCCTGAGCAGCTGGTCGGTAAATGGATCCAGGGCTTGGGCAATGGTTTCTTTTACCAGTTTATAACTTTTACATTCCTCAATCTGTTTATAGAGCCGTTCTTCTATAAAAATCTGTTCGAGAAGATGGGCATGGAGTTTTTCCCGTAAACGGTCAAGCTCGATTTCAAGCTCTGTCTGCAGATCACGAACAAGTTTAGCGGTGTTAAAGCTTAAGACTTCATTAACGGAAATATTTATTGGCTGATTATTCTTGATTATCGTCAAATTGGGACTGAGAGAAATCTCACAGTCGGTAAAGGCATAAAGAGCCCTGATCGTGTCTTTGGCATAAACCCCACGGGCCAGCTTGATTTCAAGCTCTACCTCTTCAGCGGTATAATCATTTATTGACTGAATTTTGATTTTGCCGAGCCGGGCCGCTTTTTCAATGTTTTCAATTAATGACTGGGTGGTGGTGGCGTAAGGAATTTCCCTGATGACAATAGTTTTATCATTTTTTTCTTCCAGCCGGGCCCGGCATTTTATCCTACCATTTCCCTGGTTGTAACCAGTGACATCAACCAGGCCTCCCTGGGGAAAATCAGGATAAATTTCAAAGGGTTCATCTTTTAAAATTTTTATCTGGGCCTCGAGCAGTTCACAAAAATTATGGGGCATGATCTTGGTGGCCATACCCACGGCAATGCCCTCGGCTCCCTGGAGCAGCAGCATGGGAAGCTTAGCCGGCAGACTGAGGGGCTCCTGCATCCGGCCATCATAGGAATCAACAAATTCGGTTAGATCTCTGTTAAAGAGAATTTCCCGGGCCAGGGGAGAAAGGCGGCACTCAATATAACGAGCGGCCGAAGCTGAATCGCCGGTAAAGATATTACCGAAATTTCCTTGTCGATCAATAAGATATCCCTTGTTGGCCAGATTAACCAGGGCGGCAAAAATTGAGGCGTCACCGTGTGGATGAAGTTTCATGGTAGAGCCCACAACATTGGCAACTTTGTGAAAACGGCCGTCATCCATGTTGGCCAGGGTTTGCAATATGCGCCGTTGTACCGGTTTCAGGCCGTCAACAATATCGGGAATCGCCCGTTCTCTAATAACATAAGCCGTGTAGTCGAGAAAATTTTCATCAAAAAGCTTATGCAGTCCGCCATATTCTGAGTTAAAATCCATAGTCTTAAAAAAAAAATTTACCTGTGTCTTTGATTTGTTCATTCAGCCCTGGTAAGCATAAAACCGGAAGGCTGTTCGAGAATAGAAGGTTTAAAAAATTCGTAACTGCTCACAGGGCGCCGAACGGAGTCGAAGTTTATGCCCTGTTTTTAAGGGTGCTTACCTCTTTTGCTATGCTCAATCAGATCTGCAAGGTCGTATTTGCCCGACAATATCAATAAAAAAACGTTTAGAACTAATTTGTCGCGTCACTACCCCCGTGTGCAGTAACAAAAATTAATATAATATGAAGTGTAGTCAAATCATGTTGACCAATATATCCAGTCTGAAAATTTTCACAAGTTGCATTCTCGAACAGTCTCCTGCTGACCCGTCTCAAAAATGGAGAATCTATCAGGCAAGAAAAAATTACCTACAAACCAGGAAAATTGTTCCTATAGCAAAAATTCATAATACTAAATTAAAGTTGTTCCATCTATCGCCCGGCATATAAAACAAACGTAACTGTAACCGGGTACGGAACAGAGTCTACGCTTATCTCTTTCCGCAGTCCACCCGGCTCACGTATGACTGGTACGCTATGCCGGACTACCTGCGAAAATTTCCCGGACTCTCTTGATGATCGCTTCCTGTACCCTGTAGGCGGTTTACAAACAAACAATATTTTCGACACAGACTAAATGATGTAAATAAATCATTTGCTCGCATGTTTGGCTTTTTTCTTGCATTAAACCTGAACCAGAGCATAATTAACTATCAAAATAACATGAATTTGGATCTATATTCTTTATAGATAACTACTCATAGGGTAAGCACCTGATGATTGCAAATCTCAATATTTGTAACTGTTTACAGGGTGCAGGTAAGCGACCGGAGGGAGACTCCGATAGATTTTCGTCATCAGGCCGGTGCCGCGTATTAGTCATACGTAAACCGGGCTGATGGCGGAGGTAAGGGTTCGCTCAAAAATAACTTCGCATTCTAAGGCGCAATCTGAACATTTAGAAAAGCGATCTGCAACTATGCAATTAGATCGCTTCTCTAAATGTCCATATTACACCTTATCTCTACTAATTTATTTTTGAGTGAGCCCTAAGAACCCTTAAAAACAGGCATAAACTTCGACTCCGAATATGCAGTGCCCTGTTAGCAGTTACCTTTATAGTTAAGCTTTAGAACAAGCGCTTCCGGATCAGATAATAAAATTTACAAAGGAGGAAAAATATAATGGACAGTATTAGACCAACAGGACTGAATAGCATATACTATCCGCCTGGCAATAGATCAGCCTCAGAAGTCAGAGAAAATCAGCTGAAATCTCAAAAAAATTTCAGCCAAATTAATGAAATTGATGATGTAAATTTGAACCGGACAGAATTAATAGCGATCAAAAGAAATTTTGTCAACGTTCAAGTGACAAATCATTTAATGAATAACAAAGACATAAACCAGGACGGTTTTTTGACTCCTGACGAATTTTTAATACAAGAAGAAAATTTTAACAAAATTGATCACAATGATGACGGCCGGTTAAGCCATACAGAGGTCACCCTGGCAAGAAGAATTACGCTCTGCCGCTCCGCGACAAATCATTTGCTGGAAAGTAAAGACATTGATGAAGACGGTTTTTTAAATATTAACGAAGCTAAAGTTTCTGAAGAAAGATTCAGCCGGCTTGACCTTAACAATGACGGACAGCTTGAAAAGAAGGAAATCAATTATGCAAAAACCAACTTATCCGATACTGCAATAACCGACCATGTGATGAAGAAAAAAGACACAAACCAGGACGGACTCCTGGATCTTGATGAAACAAAACTATCCGAAGAAAAATTCAACCATATCGACCTTAACAGCGATGGAAATATTGACCGGTCTGAGTTAAAACAGTTAAATCTCAGAAAACTCTGCATCTATGGTGTCTGCGACATTACGCAGCAGCAACAGGGAGAGATAAATGAGGGAGTAAATATTGAGGTCTAGGAGGCTGTCCGAGAATGCCCTTTCCCCCCAACTCTGTGTTATTTTAAAAAAAATGCCTATTCTCGGACAACCTCCTAGCTTCACCAACTACCATAACGGCAGGCCCATCTGCCTTTTATGCTGATTATCCGTTTCCACCAACACGGTATTCATCTTTCCTCGTAACTACTACTCATGCGGTAAACGCCTAATGTGAGCAAACCAACCGTATTTGTAACTGCTCGGAGTCTGCGCTTACCTGCAGGGTGCCGGTAAGCGACCGGAGGGAGACTCCAGGTAAGCGACCGGAGGGAGACTCCAGGTAAGCGACCGGAGGGAGACTCCGTTAGATTTTCGTGATCAGATCGGCGCCGCTTACCGGCGCTATGTAAGACAGGCTGATCGCGGAGGTAAGCATCCTTAATAACAGGGCATAAACTTCGACTCCGAATATGCGGCGTCCTGTGAGCAATTACCTTTCCCCTTAATTAAATCCATCATATTTTTTGTCTGATTTTCAATGAGGTATGCGTTTTCTTTTGAATAAGTTGCTTTATTGTCTAAATAGCTTACGATAATAAGTAACAAATTTGAAATTATTGTCGAGTGAACCCTGAACTGGGAGACTGTCTGAAATTTCCTCTGAATCGCGCCTACCTGATTTGAGAAAAAATGTCTATTATTGAACAGCCGCCTGACAGCGGGCAATTTCTCCACCATTGCCTCTCCTTTGACCTGGAGGTAAATGAGCAAAACGTCATTTACGCAATCGGAGCTGTTTTTCAGAATAAAAAATTCCTGACTGAACCGGGCCGAAAAGTAACCGATACAATACTCAGGGAATTTGATGATTTTGCCTCAAAGGCAACCTTTGTTCTCGGCCATAATATACTGGATCACGATCTTCCCCGTCTGCGCAAGCGGGCCCCTTTTTTAAAAATTTTAAAAAAACCGGCTGTTGACACGCTTTTCCTTTCCCCTCTTGCCTTCCCGGAAAACCCCTATCATCGCCTGGTTAAGGATTACCGGATTGTCCGGGACAGCATAAACGATCCTGCCGAAGATGCCCTGCTGGCAAGCAAGGTATTTGCCGAGCAGTGGGATGCCTTTTCCCGCCAGGCCGCTGCCGGCTCCGAAGCCCCACTTCTCTATCGCGGCTTTTTACACAGAAATACTGAACTGGGCGGCACCGCCGATGCCCTGGGAGCCATGGGTATCAGCCTGATAACCGATGATGATCTTTATCAGACCTTTGCCCGCCTGGCATCCCCTCATGCCTGTATTTCCGCAGTCGAGCGTATTATCGACCAGCCGGCTGCAGGCTCTCTTGCCTCTCCTTCCCTTGCCTACGTTGTCGCCTGGTTGACCGTGGCAGGCGGCAACTCAGTCCTGCCGCCCTGGGTAAGACATCGTTTTCCTGAAGTGCCGGCCTTACTGCACCAGCTGCGCGAAAATCCCTGTGACAACCCAAAGTGTCAATATTGCTCAACCCGGCATTACCCCGGATTTTTCCTGAAAAATTACTTCGGTTTTTCTGATTTCAGAAAAAAACCAGCCACTGAACAGGGCAAAAGCCTGCAGGAAGAAATTGTCACTGCCGCTGCCCGTGACAATTCAGTTTTTGCGGTTCTGCCCACCGGCGGCGGCAAGTCCCTCTGTTATCTGCTGCCGGCCCTGATGCGCTATCAACATCGCAACCTGCTGACAATTATAATCTCTCCGCTCCAGGCCCTGATGAAGGATCAGGTAGACAACTTCTCCAAACAGACCGGCACCAAAATTGCCGCTGCCCTGTACGGTATGCTGACCCTGCCGGAACGGGGCGAAGTTTTAGAAGGTATCCGGCTCGGCGATGTCGGCATCCTCTATGTTTCTCCGGAGCAGCTGCGTAACCACTCATTTACCCAGACCATATCCCAGCGCGAGATAGGGGCCTGGGTTTTTGACGAAGTTCACTGCCTGTCCAAATGGGGCCATGACTTCAGGCCTGATTATCTCTATTCCATCCGTTTTATCAGGGAATTTGCGGTCAGGGAGAAAACCGGCATCCCGCCCCTGCAGTGCTTTACCGCAACCGCCAAAAAAGATGTAAAAGCAGAGATAATAGATATCATCCAAAGTGAACTGGGGCAGCGGGTCAGGCAATTTTCCGGCGGCCATGAAAGAGCTAATCTCCGCTATGAAGTCTGGCCGGTGGAAAAACACGAAAAAGACCAGACCATCCTTGATCTGCTGCGCACCCGCTTTACTGAAAGCGGCAGCGTGGTTATTTACTGCGCCACCAGAAAAAACAGCGAAAACCTGGCCGAATTTCTGCAAATGGAAGGCTATACTGCCGAGGCCTTCCATGCCGGGCTTGACAATGCCTTGAAAAAACGGGTTCAGGAAAATTTTATTAACGGCCAGGCCCCGATCATCTGCGCCACCAATGCCTTTGGCATGGGCATTGACAAGGATGACGTCCGCCTTGTTATCCATGCCGACATTCCCGGCTCCCTGGAAAACTATCTCCAGGAAGCAGGCCGGGCCGGCCGGGATCGCCGGGCTGCGGACTGCGTTTTAATCTTTACCGAGCAGGATATTGAAGGACAATTTCGCCTGAGCAGCCGTTCCCGCCTGAACCAGAGGGAAATTGCCCAGTTACTTCGGGGAATTCGCCAGGCTGCCAGGGGTAAAGAATCCGTGGTGTTGACCAGCGGCGAACTGCTGCGCATGGATGAGGTGGATATTGATCAGGAAGAATTTCCCGACTATGACACCAGGGTACGTACCGCCGTTTCCTGGCTGGAAAGAACAGGCTATATTTCCCGTAATGAAAACAATACCAGGGTCTTTCAGGGCAAACCACTGGTGAAAAACATGGAGGAGGCAGTTGAAAAAATCTCCAAACTCGGCCTTTCCAAACGGCAGCAGCAACGCTGGCTGGCTATTCTCAGCGCCCTGATGGAGCAAAAGCCGAACCAGGGATTCAGCGCAGATGAACTGGCTACCTTGTCGGCATTCAGCTCCACCGCAGATGATCCGACAAAAGAAACTGAAAGTCAGCGGGTTATCCGCACCCTGCACGACATGGCAAAAGAGGGCTTGCTCAGCAAGGAAACATCACTTACAGCCTATATCCGCTACAAGGTGGCCAACAGCTCGAAAAAATTACTGCAGCGTATCTGCGCCCTGGAGACTGATTTTTTAAAAATTCTTAAAGAAGCCGCCCCTGATGCCGATATCGAGACTTTACTGGTCATTGATCTACGCCAGGTCAACCAGCAGCTCGTTGACCTGGGTTATGAAGACAGCTCCCCGCACCGGCTGAAGTTGATTTTACACGGGCTCAGCCGAGACGGCAAGGGATTGGCAGGGCAAAAAGGGAGCGTCAGCCTGAAGGCAAAGGGCAACAACAGGTTTAATATTGTCCTGCACCGCAGCTGGGACATCCTGTATGAGACGGTAAAACTCCGGCAACAGGCAGCTTATGCGGCCCTGCAGGTAATAATAGGCGCCGTGCCTCCGGCCACCCCGGCCAATGCAAATCTCCTGGTTGAATTCACCCAGGAACAGATAACCAATGGTTTCCAGAATGATCTGCTCCTGGCCCCCCGGCTTCGTGACCCGCTGGCAGCGGCTGAACGGGCCCTGACCTTCATGCATGAACAGAGTGTAATTTCCCTGCAGCACGGACTGGCCGTATTCCGGCAGGCCATGACCATTACCATTAATCCCGAGGCCCGGAAAAGACAATACACCAAATCCGACTTTGCTCCCTTGAAGACCCATTATCTGGAGCGGAATTTTCAGATTCATGTAATGAATGAATACGCCCGGCAGGCCCTGGGCAAACTGAGCGCTGCCATGAACCTGGTTGCCTCCTATTTTAACGATGAAAAGGAAAATTTTGTCAAACGTTTCTTCCCCGGTAAAGAAAAATTTCTGGAAAGAGCCACCAGTGAACAGTCATACCTCCGCATTGTTGATGAGCTTAAAAACGATATCCAGGAAAAGATTGTTGCCGCTGAAACAGAAAAAAACATGCTGGTGCTGGCCGGGCCGGGCGCGGGAAAAACCAGGGTTGTCGCCCACCGGGTGGCATTTTTGCTCCGGGTTAAACGGGTCAAGGCCAGGGCCATTCTGGTTCTCTGCTTTAACCGCAGCGCAACGCTGGAATTGCGGAGAAAAATGCGCGATCTGGTGGGTAATGATATGCTGGGCGTCACAACCCTGACCTTTCACGGCCTTGCCCTGCGCCTCACCGGGCGATCCCTGGTCACAGCCGGAAGACAAAGAGGGGGAGATGATATTGATTTTGCCGAAATAATTAAAAACGCTATCAGGCTGTTAAAGGGCGAAACCAATATTTTAGATGCAGTTGCCGAGCATCCCCATGATGTACTGACCGACCGTTTTAGTCATATACTGGTTGACGAATACCAGGATATTGACGCGGATCAGTATGAGCTTGTCGCCCTGCTGGCCGGGAAAATCAGGGAAGACAGCACCCGGAAAATGACTATCCTGGCCGTGGGTGATGATGACCAGAACATCTATCATTTTCGGGGAGCCAATGTTGATTTTATCCGCAGGTTTCGTGACGACTATCAGGCGAAGGTCTGCTATCTCATCGAAAATTACCGCTCAAACGCCAATATCATTGCTGCCGCCAACCAGCTTATTGCCCATAACCTTGACAGGATGAAAACCGAGCATCCAATTGTAATAAACAAGGCAAGAGAGGAACTGCCGCCCGGCGGCAACCAGCAGCTTAATGATCCGCTGGGCCGGGGCAGGGTGCAGATTCTTGAAGTCGAAAACAGCAGGGAACAGGCCTTTGCCCTGCCGGCGGAAATCAGGCGAATGCAGAGGCTTGACAGCAGTTTTTCCCTGGCTGAATGCGCTATCCTGGCCCGTGAGTGGCGAGAGCTGGATACCATCCGTTCGGTTTTTGCCCAGGCCGCTGTCCCGGTCAGTCTCAACTGGGGCAAAAAATCCTTTCCCAGCCTGACGAGAATACGGGAAGGGGCCGAACTGCTCGACTATCTCCGTGAACATCATCTGGAAACAATCAGGGCGGAATCATTATTTGCTTT